>JAKACS010000099.1 GCA_021821235.1 Bacillota bacterium | reverse complement strand
CCTTACAAACATAATACCCGCATCTTTATTAAATTCAAATTCGTCTTCTTTTTTTCGATTTCCTTGTGTAACGACTGGATTTAATTTAGCTACTAATTTTATTTCATTTTTATTTGCATACTCAATATTTCCCTTTTCAGAATAGGCTGCATCTCCAATGACAGTTTCAACGTTCATCCCGGCAGTGATACTTTTTTCAATCAGAGTTTCTAATAGTACCCACCCGTTTGAAATTGATACTATAATTATACAGCAAAAAAGGTATAATCCTCATAATAATGAGAAATTATACCTTCCTAGTTAAAAGAACTCTGTTGATTGGAGCGGAAGGCGGCGAAGACTCCTGCGGGAGTACGGGACAGGGGAGACCCCACAGGCGCAAAAGCGCCGAGGAGGCTCCCCGGCACGCCCGCGGAAAGCGAAGCCGCCTGGAGCGGAAATCAACAGCCAATTTAGACGCACAACCAAATTCAAGAGAACTTTTTCAGTGCCCTCCTCAACATTGGAGGAGTGCTTATTTTTTCAACAAATATTCTTCACTTTCAACAAGTTCGATCAGCTTCTGGCGGTATTGTTTTGAGAGCATAAACAAACCAATCGAAACGATTAAAAAAGAAAGTGATGAGAAGGTCATGATCGTTCCATCCATAGCTGTTTTCGTCTCTGATGGAAGAATGGATCCTAAATAAAAAAACACTCCGGCGGCTAAGACAGTGATAGCAAAACGTTTAAAGTCAATCATTTTTTCATACAATTGCTTTGCTTCTTTTTTCAAGAGAATCACCAGCCTTCTTAATGTCTATGAACCTACTTTAACATAAAAAAAGCTGTGATGAACCTTGTAAATTATAGCAAAGCTGGCAAAGCATCAGCTCAAGAGAGCTACCATTTTCATGACCAGTTCCGCGGAATGGCGTGCTGCCTGATCCAAAAATTGATCAAATGATACATTCGATTCTTTTCCGGCAATATCCGAAAGAGAACGAATTATCACAAATGGTACAGCAAATTGGTAAGCAACCTGGGCAATTGCTGCAGCCTCCATTTCAACTGCTTGCAGATCAGCAAACTTTTGCCGGACAAATGCAACCTTTTCAGGATCGCTCATAAAGGAGTCACCTGTCGCAATTACCCCTTTGACGATTTGAATCTCACTGATTTCCTTTGCAGCTTCCTCCGCAAGTGCAACGAGCTTTTCATCCGCACTAAAGGCAGGCGGAAGCTGTGGAACCTGTCCGTATTCATAACCAAAAGCTGTAACATCAACATCATGATGGCGAACTTCGGAGGAGATCACAGCATCCCCGACATTCAGCATTGGATTAAATCCGCCGGCAGAACCGGTGTTGATGATGCAATCCGGTTTATATTTCTCCAGCAAAATCGTTGTGGACATTGCTGCATTTACTTTTCCAATCCCGGATTTTAGCAACATAATGTCGGCACCATGCATCTCGCCAAAAGTAAACTCACAGCCTGCCACCGTATCTTTTGTTTTATTCTTTATATTTTCTCTTAAGAGAGCAACTTCTTCTTCCATAGCTCCAATGATTGCAATTTTCATGTTCAACCTCTTTCTGTTACGATCTATAAATTCGGATCCATTAATGGTCTTAGCTGATCTGAGACAATTTTTCAACTTTTGTTGGTTTCCAGCCTTGACCATCAACCCATTGAATGTAAACACGGTATTTTTGCTGTTTATCTTTGGATGATACTGTTCCTACCGAACCATCTGCCGTGCTTCGGTCCCTGCCTAAAAACCAGACAGTCATATTGCTTTGATCGAGACCGGTTGCATATGAGATCGCTTTAAGCATCTCCTGCCAGTCAGCCGAATTAGAATCATAAACAGTGGAATGCTGCCCTGTTTGGGAGGTCCCCACCGGCTTCCAATCAGGGTTTTCAATCGTCTGATTTACATTCGGCGAGCTTCCTCCTTGTGTGACAACGGCATTGGAATTGTCGGCACCATTCAAATCGGCAGTTGAATTTGCTGTATTGCTATCCTGAGTCGCACTAGTCTCATCCAGATTTTTTGAATCGCTGCTTTTTTCTTTCTGATTCGTATTTTTTGTTTGGGCGGAATCAACTTTTGCTGTTTTTGGTTCGCTTTTTTTCGAAGCGGTCTTATTGTTTCCCGATGAAAAAATCGAATAGGCAACAACTGCGATCAGCAAGAGAACAATAATGATCAAACTATTCAAGATCCTGTTCGTTTTCTTTCTTTTCGACCGATATTGCGACCGCGAATTATCCTGAAAATCATGATTCAATTTTTTCCCCTCCTAAATTAAAGGATGTCAACATTCTATCATGAGTTGCCGGAAACTTGAAGTGGAATCGTCCAATTCATTCTGCCTGGCTAAATCAATCTTGGCGATGATCGAAATCGTATAACATTTGAACCATATCGGCGAAAAGCGCATTCACGCCGCCTTCCTGATCATATACATCCAAGTTTACCGTTACAAGTGCATATTTAGGATCATGATACGGAAAATAGCCTGCAAACCATTTATTGTGAAGCTGTTTCCCATCTTGAAACTTACCCGTCTCTGCTGTCCCTGATTTTCCAGCCACCTCATACGGCAAAGTTCTAAAGGTTCTGCCCGTTCCTTGTGGATGGATGACAACCGATCTCAGCAATTTTTGCAGCTTCATCGCTGTATAAGGGGAAATTGATGCACCAGGGAGCTCTTTTTCCTGAAACTGAAACATAGTGGCACCATTTTTATATTCAATTTTGGAAACTGCCCGAACCATTTTGGCTTGACCGCCCCTTGCAATTGCCGCCATCATATTAGCTACAGCTAAAGGGGCAGCCCGGACTTCATGCTGGCCGATTCCCGTCATTGCAACATTGTTTGCGTCTTGTTGGTCTTCCGCGGTTAAAAAAATTCGGCCCGTTTCTTCGTCACTGAGCTGTTTAAAATCGCTGGAATGAAAAACACTTCCCTGCCAGCCGACAGGACCTGTTAAAGACAATTTTGCGGCATACTGCTTCAGCACATCGGGATTATATTTTGTCAGTTCCTTTGCGAGCTGGCCAAACGTATTGTTGCAGCTTTTCGAAAAACTGTCGGTGAAATTCAGCATCCCGTAACGGTATGTTTCATCCGGTTCGCCATTGATTTTCTTACTGCAATCGAAACGCCTCTCGGGAGCATCCAAATTACCATCGATGGCGGCGGCAGCAACAACTGTTTTAAAAACAGAACCGATAATTTGCTGCTTGACCATCACGTTGGTCATACCAATCCCCTGATACGGTGCTTTTTGATTGATCTTCGGACGTGAGGCGAGGGCTATAATGGTGTTGCTTTTAATATCAAGTAAAATGATTCCGCCTTTTTGAACATTGTTGGCATCAAGCAGTGCTTCGGCTTGCTCTTGAATCGCTTTATCAATCGTCGTGCGAATATTTACAGGAAAATAAGGATTGGCCGGATCTGCATAGCGTACATTTAAACCAAAAAGCGGCGCACCATTTCCATCAACATGGTAGACAAGCTTTGCCTTTCCCTCAGGAAGAAGAAATTCGTCAAAACTTTGTTCAAGCCCAGAGATGCCAATCAATGTTTGCCCTGATCGTGCTTTCCCAGGATAGCGTTTCTGAAGTTCCTTTTGATTTTCCCCTGTTAGACCGAGCAATTGCTGTGCGGCGACATCACTGCGCTCCTGTCTTTTAACAATAACAAAGACGCCAGGGATATTTAAAGCATTGATGTGCTTCATTTGCATTTCTGACAGCGTAAACGGTTTGTTCTGGCCAAAAATGAACGGTTTCTTTGCCTCGTTCACCGCGTCCTCAAGCAATGTCCGTGGTATCCCGGATAATTGCGCCACTTTCTCGCGATCCCAGTCCGTATTTTTTAAAAAGGGAAACAGAACAAGAACAAACACTTTTTTTCCATTCAACATCTTGCCATTTCGGTCTAAAAAAACCCCTCTTCCATTATCAACCACAAATTCTTGCGATCGCTGTTTTACGCTTCCCTCTATTAAATTTATTTGATGTTTCGAAAAAGATTCTGTTGTAAAAAGCTGAATTTGCATTAAACGGATACCGAGCAGCAAAAAGCCAAACATTGTGATGATCAGCCAGCCAAGCGTTCTTTTTCTCCACATAAAAACACCTCATCAAAAGTTTTGACGAGGTGCCATAATTTCAAACAGATTTAAAAACGAATCGTATAATTATTTAATAGAAATAATCCGAACGTTCATCTCTCCTCCTGGAGTTTGAACAGTCACTTCTTCACCGACTTTTCTACCAATCAAGCTTTTGGCAATTGGAGAATCATTGGAAATTTTCCCTTCAAAAGGATCTGCTTCAGCACTACCGACAATCGTGTACGTTTCTTCTTCGCCATCCGGGAGCTCGATGAAGGTGACCGATCTTCCCAATGCGACAGTGTCACTCACCAAAGCATCCTCTTCAATAATTTTTGCATTGCGGATCATATTTTCAAGGGTTGTGATCCGTCCCTCCACAAATGCTTGCTCCTCCTTTGCAGAGTCGTATTCTGAATTTTCGGATAAATCTCCGAAGCTTCTCGCAATTTTTATCCGTTCCACTACTTCTTTTCTCTTGACGGTTTTTAAATACTCAATTTCCTGCTCCAATTTTTCTTTTCCTGCTTGTGTCATTGGAAATACTTTTTCTGTAGCCAAAACCCTTCACTCCTTCTATTCTTCACAATCCCCCATTAGAATTGTGTATTTAATATATGTAGTTTTACTGTCAGTTAAGACATGAATATATAGCAGCGCGTCCTTTTTAAAAGGGCGCGCAACATTCATTAATCCCATTCACTATTTTTTACTGCTATTGTTTCATAAAATTGATTTTTGTTCAAGAATTGTTTGAATTTTGGTGACCATTAAATCAATCGCAACATGATTATGGGCGCCTTCTGGAATGATCAGATCAGCATAGCGCTTTGTCGGCTCAATAAACTGATTATGCATTGGCCGGACAACATTCACATATTGTTCAATCACTGAATCAATCGTCCGATCGCGCTCTTTGATGTCACGCATCAGCCTGCGGATAATCCTTAAATCCGCATCGGTATCAACATATAATTTAATATCCATTAAATTGCGGAGCCGCTCATCTTCCAACACGAGAATCCCTTCAAGGATAATTACGTCTTTTGGCTCAACGCGAATGACTTCCCGCGAGCGGGTATGCATCGAATAATCATAAACCGGTTTGTCGATTGGTTCACGTCGCAACAGCTTTTCGATATGTTCAATCAGCAAATCATTATCAAATGCCAGCGGGTGGTCATAATTCGTTTTTAATCTTTCTTCATAAGGCAAATGGCCTTGATCCTTATAGTAGAAATCCTGTTCAAGCATTAAGATCGAATGTCCCTTGAAGTGGTCATAGATTGCCATTGTCACACTTGTTTTTCCAGAACCGGAACCACCCGTTACTCCAATCACAACAGGCTTGCGCATCAATTAATTCTCCTTCCGCATCATGTTGTTTGGATAAACAGGTTTGTCCAGTTTAAAGTGAACAATTTGCAGCGGATGGCGGGCAGCATCGAGTTCCTGACCTTTTTCATCCCAAATTTTATCAATCACATGGGTAAAGTTCTCAATTTCAGGACCAAAGAACTCCACTTCATCTCCCGGTTTAAAATGATTCCTTTGCTGCAAAGTGACCATTTTTGTTTCCTCATTATAATTTAACACAAGACCGACAAATTCGAAACTGGTCTTTTTGCTATGATTTCCAAACATTTGCTCTTTATACCCTGGTACGCCTTCAAAAAATGCCGGTGCCGTCTCGCGGTTTGCACATTTATCAAGCTCTTTAAGCCATTCCTGATTAATGACAAAATGATCGGGATCAGCGCAGTAAGCATCAATCACTTTTCGATACACACTGACAACGGTTGCGATATAGTGGATCGATTTCATCCTGCCTTCAATTTTTAAGCTGTCGATCCCCAGTTCGATCATCTTCGGGATTGACTGAATGAGGTTAAGGTCTTTCGGACTCATCGCAAACGGTGCATCACCTTCGGCAAACAGCGATTTTTCCGTATTGCCGGCAAGCTCATACAAGTCATAATCCCAGCGGCAGGATTGGCAGCAACCACCTCTGTTTGAATCCCTTGCAGTCATATGGTTGCTCAGCGTACAGCGACCGGAATAAGCGATACACATTGCTCCATGGATAAAGGATTCGATTTCAATATCAACCTTCTCCTTCATCTCACGAATTTCTTCTGCGCTCGTTTCGCGGGCAAGGACAACGCGCTGCAGCCCTTCTTCTTTCCAAAATTGCACAGCTTTCCAATTTGACAAAGACTGCTGGGTGCTTAGATGAATCTCAATTTCCGGAGCAACGCGGCGGCATGTCTCAATAATGAGCGGATCTGCTACAATAATGCCGGCAACTCCGGCCTCTTTTAAACCAAGGAGATAGTCGTCAAGTCCGTCAATATTCTCATTATGAGCAAAAATATTTGTGGTTACATAAATTTTTGCACCGTATTTTTTGGCAAACTCCACCCCTTCCTTCATTTCTTCAAACGTAAAGTTATCAGCGTTTGAGCGCAGTCCGTATTCTTGGCCGCCGATAAAGACGGCATCTGCCCCATACTGAACAGCGATTTTTAATTTTTCAAGATTTCCTGCCGGAGCAAGAAGTTCCGGTTTTTTTACAATGATTCGTTTGCCGTTAACGATTTCGGAAATCTTTCCCTTTATTGCATTCACGGTCAAAAGCCTCCTTTTACACTACTTCCTTAGTTGATTGTTATCAGCCAATATCAGGCGATGCTATTGTCTAATAAACCGTTTCTTTGAAAAAGAATCCTGTGTCGAGCTGCCGGTTTGGCGGCTGAATTTCTTCCAAATGCGCAAGCAATTCGTCTTTTTTGTCATCATAAAGATCGGGATCTTCAAAATAGTAATCAATTGCCTGTCGGTACGCTGTTGTGACTTCCCGGATATACTCAGAGCTTTTCAAAATTCCATCAATTTTAAAAGAATCCACTCCGGCTTCAAGCATCTCCTGCAATTCATCGATAATGCAGACGTCATTTGGACTCATAATATGTGTTCCATTCTCGTCTTCAAAAATAGGGTATTTATTCCCGCGTTCTTTATCATGCAAAAACATATTTTTTTCCGTTTGGCTATTTTCTATTTTCATCGTTTTTCCCTGATATTCGAAGTAATTGCCTAACAGCGATCGCTTTGATTGAAACATGCACGTCATTCCGTGAACAAGTACTTCGATTTCCACTTCGGCATGTTCCTTTATTTCAACGATTGCATCCAGATTGATTTCCCTGGCAAGAACAGCTCGTTTTGCCCCTTTACGACCCCAATAATTGCAAGAGTACCAGTTGGTTCCGGTTGTTTCCGTGCTCCAGTGGAGCTTCATTTCCGGCACCACTTCTTTTGCAGTCATTAAAACAGCTGGATCACCGAAAATAACCGCATCTGCCTGAGCTTCATTAACAAAGCGAAGATAATCCTTTAATTCTTCCACCTTTTCATTGTGAAAAATCGCATTCATTGCGACATAAACTTTTTTGCCTTTTGAATGAGCAAGGTCAATCGCTTTTTTTACATCTTCCCGGGAAAATTCTCCGGCAAGGCGCAGGCCGTAGCGTTGTTCTCCGACCACGAACGCATCTGCTCCTGCTTCAATTAAAGGCAGTATATCATTTATGGATTTTGGGGTCACTAATAATTCAGGCTTTTTCACTTTCGGTCACCTCTTTTTTTACTTATTGCCACTCCATCGCCTACAGGCAAAATTGTCGTAACATAGTGCGGATGCTGCATTAGCCAGCGGTTAAATTCATCAATTTTTTTCACAAGATTACGCGTCCGCTTTGACTTGATTTCAGGCTCACAGACAAGCCCCTTGAATAAAACATTATCGGTGATAATTACCCCATCGGAACGGAGAAATTGTTCATAGAGCTGGAAAAACTTTTTATATTGTCCTTTGGCCGCGTCGATAAAAATCACATCAAACGATCCAAGAGTTCCTACCTGTTCAGCAACTTCAAGTGCGTCTCCCTCGATTAGCAGCACTTGATCCTCTTTTCCGAACCGTTTGAAAAATTGCTTCGCAGTTTCGATTCGCTGCGCATCCCGTTCAATTGTCACCACTTTTGCCGTACTGGCCGCACTTGCCATACGTAGCGCTGAATAACCAATCGCACTTCCCACTTCAAGAATGGCTTTTGGGTTTTGAATCCGCAAGATTTGCAGCATTGCTTCCATTCCGGCTAATTCCATAATCGGTACTTGATGTGCTTTGGCATATTGCTCCATCTCGGTAAATAGCGGGTTCCGTTCCGGAATCAAGCTTTCAATATAAGAATGCAGCTTTTCATTTTGCAAGCTGCCGTCACCTCTATCCATAAAAAACATTTTAGACAAGAAAAAATAGCGTCCACAGAATGTGCACATAGTCGGAAATGTCATTGACTTGCGCAATTTAGGGAGCAAAAAGCTCTCCCTGCAAAACTGTCGGGTACGCTATAGCTTATCCTTTAAAACACTTGTATTATTTTAACATAAAAAAAAGGGGAAAGCGAATTTTTCCCCTTTTCATTCACTTATTTTTTACTGGAAATATACTTTGCTTTTTCTTGATTGTGTTCTGCTAATGTTTTTGTAAAAATAACACTGCCGTCCGGTGCTGCAAGAAAATAATAATAATCGGTTTTGGCCGGATTTAAGGCTGCCTCAATG
>JAKACS010000098.1 GCA_021821235.1 Bacillota bacterium | reverse complement strand
GTTCCCATTGGTGCCTCTTTTTTGATCATCCCACCAGATGTAGGAACTTTTACTTTCATTCCGGGCATTATCATATCAGGGTTGCTGAGCTGTGAGTTCATCTTTTTCAGCTCTTCAAAATTCACGCCGTACTTCTTGGCGATCTTCCAAAGAGTATCCCCTTTCTGTACGATATGGATCTTCACTCTGATTTCCCTCCTATGGCATAAGTCCATATAGTGTATGTGAAAATGGGCAAAGTGCTAATGATCTACACAAAAACTTATGATTTTTTTTCCGTATTTATGATTCGGACTTTTTAACCGCAAAGCTTTGAAAAGATTATAGTGGAAGTTGAAAAAGGATGGAGATGCATACGCTTCTGTCTCCATCCTTGCTTTTTAATTGTAATTTGGATATTTTTCTAAGCGTGCATGAGCATCCGTTCCAGTGTAAGTTTGGCATCAAATGCGATCGATTTGCTTACGGTAATTCGGTTGTGTTCTGAGGATTCCTCAAGTGTTTCCAAACACCAAAGCAAATGCGGCAAATCAATCCGGTTCATTGTCATGCACGGGCACATATATGGATTTAAGGAAATAATTTCTTTGTCACGATGCTGCTTGATTAAGCGGTTCACCAAATTCATTTCGGTTCCGATCGCCCATTTTGTGCCAGGTTCGGACGTTTCGATCGTGTTTATAATAAAACTAGTTGATCCGGACAAATCAGCCATTTCGACCACTTCCCTGCTGCACTCAGGGTGAACAATGATTTTCCTGTCTGGATCTTTCCTCCTTGTTTCCCGGCAATTTTCCACCGTGAAATTTTGATGGACAGAACAATGGCCTTGCCATAAAATCACTTTTACTTTTGAGCTATCTCCTTCAAATTCAAGCCTATTTTGGATTGGGTTCCAAATCGCCATCTCATCAATCCCAACACCAAGTTCAGCAGCTGTATTTCTCCCTAAATGCTGATCAGGCAGAAAGAGGATTCTTTCCTTTTGGGCAAACGCCCATTTTACCATTGTCTTTGCATTTGATGAAGTAACAGTCGCTCCGCCATTTGCACCGACAAATGCTTTAATTGCAGCAGTTGAATTAATATAAGTCAGCGGGAGAATTGTATCGCCATACAATTTCTGCAGCTGCCCCCAGGCCCGTTTTGTCTGATGGATGTCCGCCATATCCGCCATTGAACAGCCAGCACGCATGTCTGGCAAAAACACCCGCTGGTTTTCCCTTGTTAAAATATCCGCTGTTTCTGCCATAAAATGTACACCGCAAAAAACAATAAACTCCGCTGCCATATTGGTTGCAGATAATTGAGCTAATTTGAAGGAATCCCCTGTTGAATCGGCAAACTGAATTACTTCATCTTTTTGATAATGGTGTCCTGGAATAAACAAACGCGCCCCCATTTTCCGCTTGATTTCCCTGACACCTTCCTCCAGCTCATGTACTGTCATTTGCTTGTATTTTTCCGGAAGCACGATTGTTCCTGTCAATTGCTCCAACAGATTCATCTTATTCCTCTCCTTTTGCCAATAGGACTTTCACGCTTATATCAAGGGCTTTAACTGAATGAGTTAAATACCCGAGCGAAATATAATGGACCCCTGTATCCCGGAATTCCGCCAACCTGCTTAGTTGGATTCCGCCTGATGCTTCCGTTATAATTCCTTGAGGGACAAGCTTCATATATTCCTTTATTTCAGCAGGAGTCCGATTGTCAAACATAATGATATCGGCTCCAGCGTTGACTGCTTCGATTACCTGTTCTTCGCTTTCTACCTCTACTTCAATTTTCACCATATGGCCTGCCTTCCTGCGGACAACATCAACAGCGTTTTTGATCGACCCAGCAAAGGATATATGGTTGTCCTTAATCATCACACCATCATATAATCCAAACCGATGGTTAACGCCCCCGCCGCAGCGAACGGCGTATTTTTCGAGCATCCTTAGTCCCGGCGTCGTTTTTCTCGTATCACAGATTTTCGTGAAAGGGCTATTTAGTGCCGCAATCGCTTCATGTGTTAAAGTTGCAATACCACTCATCCGCTGAACAAGATTCAAAATCACTCGTTCTGCCTGCAGCAAATCGGAGATAGATCCGGAAACTGTTGCTAAATGCTGTCCCCTTTCAATTTTTTCACCATCTTTAACTAGCATCTTTGGGTTCAATTCTGTTGTAAACACGGAAAATCCCGTTTTGATGACGTCCTCGCCGCAAAAAATCCCAGCTTCTTTGGCAATAAAAACAATTTCACCTTTTGTTTCTCCGGAAAAAATTAAATCGGTTGTGATATCTTGTTCACCAATATCTTCCTTAAAAAAGGAGTCAAGAAGGGAACGAAGCTTCAATTTGTTCATCTGTTCTCTCCTCTGCCATTTTTCTATAAATCATCCTACGTTTGAGCCACTTTTGATCATTTTCCCTTGGATAGTCGCTTCGATAATGGCCGCCGCGGCTTTCTGTACGTTTGAGAGCGGATTTCGTGATCAATTCGGCAACTGTCACCATAAAGATCTTTTCTATTTCTGCAATCGAATAGGCATCCAAACTCTTTATTTCATTAACTTTAAACTGTTCCAACCATTTTTCCTGGTGTTCAAGTCCCTTTTTGGTTCGAACGATTCCCACATTTTTCATCATCTGATCTTTGAGAACGTCAAGCTCTGGCAGCTTTCCCCTCTTCATCGCTTTCAACGGGTTTTCCAATTGACAAGCGCCATTCAACGGCTGATCCCTTGAAAAAGTATTCAATAAGTTAGCTAATTTCTTTCCTTGATAAAGTCCCTCTAATAAAGAATTGCTTGCCAGACGATTGGCACCATGAAATCCCGTACATCCCGTTTCACCGATCGCATACAACCTGTCCAATGATGTTCGCCCAATTAAATCCGTTTTGATACCGCCCATTAAAAAATGACATCCGGGAACAACGGGAATTCTGCCGCGTGAAAGATCAATTCCGTTTTTTTCACAAATGGCTGTGATGGAAGGAAATCGTTCACGAAAATTTTCAATAGGCTGAATATCGAGAAATATTCTTTGTCCGCTATTAATCCGTTCAAATATTTTGTGGGATACGATATGCCTTGGTGCAAGATCCCTCAAGGGATGGACGCCTTCCATAATCGCCTTTCCGTTGTCTGTTACCAGAATGGCTCCTTCTCCCCGGACAGCTTCAGATACCAACCCTTTTGTTTCACCGTTAATAGACAACAAGGTGGGATGAAATTGAGTAAACTCCATATCAACAATTTCCGCCCCAGCGCGATAGGCAATTGCTATTCCATCACCGGTTACTGTTTCGGCATTGGAAGTATAACGATATAATTGGCCGCAGCCGCCAGTAGCAAGAACCGTATGGTTTGCCATATATAATTCTGTTTTACCGTCAGCTTTTTTTACCTTTACGCCGATGCAGCGGTTTTCTTGTACTAAAAGTTCATAGGCAAAAACATTTTCTTCGATGACGACGTGATCAGGGAGACGGCCAATAAGCAATTCACATACATGTTTCCCTGTTGCATCACCGCCGCTGTGAACGATTCGTTGTTCACTGTGGGCTCCTTCCATGCCAAGGGCTAGTTCTCCATTTGGTTTTACATCAAAAACAGGCTCTTGCTCAATCAGTTCCTGAATAAGAGCCGGGGCTTCAGCGATAATGTTGAAAGCCGTTTCATCATTATTGTAAAATCCTCCTGCCTTCAGCGTATCGACGAAATGCTTTAGCGGATGATCATTTGCCCCGATGGCAGCAGCTATTCCTCCTTGTGCAATATAAGAATTGGCAGTTCTTAACTTCGATTTTGTGATAATTCTCACATTCAAATCACTGCGTAAGTGGGTAGCTAATTGCAATGCGGCTATACCGCTGCCAACAATCAGTACATCATCAAACGGCATCTCTCATCCTCTTTTCTTTACACGTGTCTTGACATATATATTTACACACATTTACACTATTGACAATAGTTTTTTTAAAATTCGCGATGAGGAGAAAAGTATGATTTATTTTGACTTTGCAGCCACTACACCATTGGATCCAGATGCTGCCGCCGTTTATCTAAACGCAGCAGCCAATTTTTACGGAAACGCTAACAGTCTTCATGATATTGGTTCCGAGGCAGCTTTTTTGCTCGAAAATTGCCGTAAAGAGCTTGCGAATCTTTTAGGAGTTGATTCAAAAGGGCTTTTCTTTACAAGCGGGGGGTCTGAAGGGAATTTTTTAGCGATTGAAGCCCTATTATCCGCAAGGCTGAAAGAAGGAAACCATATCATCACCAGCATTGCGGAACATTCTTCCATTCACGGAGAGATGAAACGACTGGAACAATCAGGCTATGAAATCACGTATCTTCCCATGAACCGTGAAGGTGTCGTCGATTGCAGAAAACTTTTCGATTCAATCAGACCTGAAACTGTCCTTGTGACCATCCAACATATCAATTCAGAAATTGGAACGATTCAGCCGATCGCCACAATTTCAGAATATTGCCAGAAAAAGCGAATTTTGTTTCATAGTGATTTTGTGCAATCAGTTGGCAAAATGGATGTTAAACACGTTGCCTCTCTCGTTAGCAGCTTTTCCTTTTCTGGCCATAAGTTCTCTGGCCCAAAAGGAATTGGCGGCGTCTATTTGAACCCTAGCCTTCCTTGGAGAGGATTTTTCCCAGAAATCACCCACGAAGGAGGGTTCCGTCCAGGGACTGTCAATGTTGCCGCAATTGCCGCAATGACGGCAGCGGCCAAGAAGGCAGCCAGCTACTTAACCGAGACAACGAATAAGTACAAATTGCTTAGGCAAGTCTTGATCGCTGAGTTGAAACCGATTGAAAAGTGGCTGACCATTTATCGGGGTAAAGAAAGCTTCCAGCTTCCATGTATCATTGGCATGGGCGTTTCCGGCATTGAGGGACAGTGGCTGATGCTGGAATGCAATCGTAATGGTTTTGCGATTTCAACCGGAAGTGCATGCCATATCGGCCTTCAGGCTCCTGCACGAACGATGCAAGCCCTGGAATTGCCAGCGGCACAAGCGAAAGAATTTATCCGGATTTCTTTTGGAAGCACGACAACAATCGAAGAGGTGCGAAAATTGGCAAAAACGATTGTCAACATTGTAAACCAATTCAAAACCAGCTATTCTTAAAAATTAGCGAGGATATGATAGAATATAAAAAGCAGTAAAGTATAATGGGAGGTTTTCAATAAATGGCAGACGCAAAAAAATTGGTGGGAGATGATAGAAGGGCATGGATCTTACAGCAACTAAAAAACAGCCCCTCGCCTATTACCGGCAGTGAACTTGCAGAGCAAACAAATGTCAGCAGACAAGTAATCGTCGGCGATATCACCCTTTTAAAAGCAAAAAATGAACCAATCATTGCCACAAGCCAAGGGTATATTTATTTACAACAAGCTTCAACGCCGCCGCAATTTGAAAAAACAATTGCTTGCAAGCACTTGCCAGGCGATACAGAAAATGAGTTAACGATTTTGGTTGACCACGGAGTAACCGTCAAAGATGTCCGGGTTGAACACCCGATCTACGGCGACCTCACCGCATCGATTATGGTTTCGAACCGGCAGGAAGTCCAGCAGTTTTTGGAAAAAATCAAAGCAACAAAAGCAAGCTATTTATCTGAACTAACAGAAGGCTTTCATTTGCATACGATCACCTCAAACAATGAGAGCAATCTAGTCAAAGCCGAAGCCGCCCTCAAAAAAGCAGGCTTCCTAGTGGAAAGCGCATAAAAAAGATAGATAGGAGCACTAAGTATATGCTTCTATCTATCTTTTTTAGCAATGCTTCACTTCACGATTTTGGACTTTGATGTTATTTAAAGTCAATTAAATAAGAAGGATAGCTGCCAAGCAATTTTACTCCGCAGCCGAGTGCTTCTAATTCTGCGATTGCACCCGGAATTAATACATCATCAAGCTTCATATCAAGATCAATAATAAAGAAATAATTCCCGATTCCTGTTTTCATCGGACGCGACTCGATCTTGGAAAGATTGATTTTCCGCCAAGCAAAGGCAGATAATACTTGGTGGAGCGCTCCGGCATAATCATCAGGGAGGGTCACCATGATCGTTGTTTTATCTCCTAAAAAACCTTCATGCGCCAATTCATGATCAAAGCCTTTTTTTGAAAGTATAACAAAGCGGGTATGGTTATAATCAAAATCATGGATGTCTCTTTGAACAATGGCCAGCCCATACTCCTGTGCCGCTTGTTCATTGGCAATTGCAGCCAACTTCATTTCAGGCTGATCCTTCACCATGATTGCTGCCGCAGCCGTTGATGCAACACTTTCAATCGATGCTTCTTTAAAATATTTATGTAAAAATTTATGGCATTGTGCGATGGCATGCGAATGACTGCAAATTTTTTCCATTTCTTTCCAACAATCTTTATTGGCCGGATGCACCATAAAGTGCTGGCGGATCGGAGCAGTAATCTCGCCAATAATCGGAATCTCCACTTCGCGCGTTAAATAATCAAGCGTAATCGGAACCGATCCTTCCAAAGCATTCTCTACCGGGACAACGGCATATGCCACTTCCAGATTAACAGCTGCATCAATGCAGTCAGGAATTGTCCGATATGGCTGATGCTCCAAATCAGGGAAAAAACGATTTACCGCCAATTCGGTAAAAGTAGCCTTTGGGCCAAAATAACCAACTTTCACTATTTCTCTCTCCTACTCGCTAAATTTTTGATTATGCTCCCGTCCCAAGCACTTCTACTTTCTCCACAAATTCGAGCTTGCGCAGTTCTGCAAGCAAATCATCAATTTCCATGCGGATATCAGATGTGTTCAATGACAGCGTCACATTTGCCCGTCCTTGCAGTGGGATTGTTTGGTGGATGGTTAGCACATTGCAGCCGGATGTTGCGACAACACTTAATAGCTGCGATAAGGTGCCTGAACGATCCTCGAGGTGAAAAAAAAGGGTAATTAGCCGTTCTTTTTGGATGGTTGAAAAAGGGAAAACGGTATCACGGTATTTGTAGAAGGCGCTTCGACTTAAATCAACACGGTGAACCGCCTCCCAAACAGACTCGGCTTTTCCCCTTTCAAGCAATTCTTTTACCTCAAGCGTTTTTTTCATTGCTTCAGGCAAAACATCTTCCCGAACCAGATAAAACTTCTTATCGAATTGATCTGTTCTCATCTCTTCACCTCAAGTTCCAAAGGACTATTCAATAAACTCGAACTCAAAGTCCAACAATTTCACCGTATCGCCGTCTTTTGCTCCTTTACTTCTTAACGCATCATCAACACCAAGACCGCGCAACTGGCGGGCAAAACGGCGCACGGATTCCTCCCGGGAAAAGTCGGTCATTTTAAACAGTTTTTCAACCTTCTCTCCGGAAACGATAAACGATCCGTCCGAATCCCGGGTAATGGTAAACGGATCTACATCGGCTTCATGCTTGTAAATGACGCGATGTACACCGGTTTCTTCTTGGTGTTCGAGTGGAAACTCGGGTGTTTCTTCCAGCTTATCTGCAATCGCAAATAAAAGGTCTCTTAAGCCATTGCGCGTAATCGCCGAAATTGGAAAAATAGGATATTCCTGTGGGACTTTTTCTTTAAATATCCGTAAATTTTCCTCCGCTTCCGGCATGTCCATTTTATTAGCAACGATCAATTGCGGCCTTTCCGTTAACCTTAGGTTATACTCTTTAAGTTCATTGTTGATTGTCACAAAGTCTTCATATGGGGATCTGCCTTCGGTTGCAGCCATATCAATGACATGTACAATAACTCTCGTTCGTTCGATATGCCGTAAGAATTGGTGGCCAAGTCCTACGCCGGCATGGGCACCTTCAATCAGACCCGGCAAGTCCGCCAGCACAAAGCTTCTCCCATCTTCCGTTTCAACCATACCGAGATTCGGAACAATCGTTGTGAAATGATATTCGGCAATCTTTGGTTTTGCTGAAGACACAACAGATAACAAGGTGGATTTTCCGACACTTGGAAATCCGACAAGGCCAACATCAGCCAGCAGCTTTAACTCTAGAATGACTTCAAGCTCTTGCCCCGGCTCACCGTTTTCGGATAACTCTGGGGCTGGATTTGCCGGTGTTGCAAATCGAGTATTCCCCCGTCCGCCGCGGCCTCCTTTTGCAATGACAGCCCGCTGCCCATGCTCAATCAAATCGGTAATTACTTCTTTCGTTTGTGCATTCATTACTACTGTTCCAGGAGGCACTTTCACGATCATATCTTTTGCATTTTTTCCATGCTGGTTTTTTGACATCCCATGTTCGCCACGGGGTGCTTTAAAATGGCGCTGGTAGCGGAAATCCATTAATGTTCGAAGCCCCTCATCGACTTCAAAAACTACATCCGCTCCTTTTCCTCCATCTCCACCAGCAGGACCGCCTTTTGGAACATATTTTTCGCGGCGGAAGGCAACCATTCCATTGCCGCCATCTCCGCCTTTCACATATATTTTTACTTGATCTACAAACATTTTTTCCTCCCGTCTGCATTTGGAATTGAACGATCGATGACGAGAATCGCAATCGTTTAGACGCGCTTATGCCCCGGACTATAAACTTCCAATGCGAGTTCATACTCTGTAAATTCCTTTACTGTTGTTTCAATTTCAAATCGGTTCACATCAGTCAAGAACTGTTCAATCCGTTCTTTCTCCTTTATTATTCCGCGAAAATCAAAAAAGAACCGAGCCCCTTCTTCTAGCGGGACAATCGTAATTGCCAATAAATTTTCTCCATACATTGCAATTGCCGAATTTAAACTGAAAAAAAACAAATTTGTCCATGAAACCAATGCGCACTCCTGAATATTGAGCAATTTT
>JAKACS010000097.1 GCA_021821235.1 Bacillota bacterium | reverse complement strand
AACTCGCTTCGTTTTGGCGAATTGGATTCACCGCGGGTTCGCTATCTTTTTAAAGAGGTTGTCGCAGGCATTGCCGGCTATGGAAACTGCATCGGGATTCCAACTGTTGGCGGCGAGGTGCAATTTGACGCTTCCTATGAAGGTAACCCGCTGGTAAATGCAATGTGTGTTGGCTTAATTGATCATAAAGACATTCAAAAAGGACAAGCCCATGGAGCAGGCAATACGGTTATGTATGTCGGAGCGAAAACAGGCCGTGACGGGATTCACGGAGCAACTTTCGCTTCTGAAGAACTGACGGAGCAATCAGATGAAAAACGCCCGGCTGTGCAAGTCGGTGACCCATTTATGGAAAAACTATTACTCGAAGCCTGCTTAGAGCTTGTACATTTTGATTCTCTTGTCGGGATTCAGGACATGGGAGCTGCCGGTCTTATCAGCTCATCTGCGGAAATGGCAAGTAAAGCAGGCATGGGAATGGAAATGAATTTGGATCTTGTACCGCAGCGCGAAACAGGAATGACGCCATATGAGATGATGCTGTCCGAGTCGCAGGAGCGGATGCTCATCGTTGTTCAACAGGGCAGGGAACAGGAAATCGTCGATCTTTTTGCAAAATATGATTTAGAAGCAGTTGCAATCGGTAAAGTGACCGATGATCAAATGCTGCGCTTGTATCATAAAGGTGAAATCGTTGCCGATGTTCCGGCTGATGCGCTGGCAGCTGATGCCCCTGTATATCATAAGCCATCAAAAGAGCCGGAGTATTTCCGCGAATTCCAAGCGATGGAAAATACCGTCCCACAAGTGGACAATTATCAGCAAACATTGCTCCAGCTTTTGGCACAGCCGACCATTGCCAGCAAAGAGTGGGTTTACCAACAGTACGACTATATGGTTCGCACAAATACAGTCGTTTCACCCGGTTCAGATGCTGCGGTTGTTCGCATACGCGGTACCCGAAAGGCATTGGCGATGACGACCGATTGCAATTCACGCTATGTGTATTTAGACCCTGAAACTGGCGGTAAAATTGCCGTTGCCGAAGCAGCAAGAAACATTGTTTGCTCTGGTGCAGAGCCGCTAGCCATTACCGATAATTTAAACTTTGGAAACCCGGAAAAGCCTGAAGTATTTTGGCAGATAGAAAAAGCGGCTGACGGGATGAGTGAAGCCTGCCGCGTACTGAATACACCGGTGATTGGCGGAAATGTTTCCTTGTACAATGAAACGAGCGGAACAGCCGTTTACCCGACACCGGTTGTTGGCATGGTCGGATTGGTTAGCGATCTTGATCATATTACGACCCAGCAATTTAAAACAAGCGGTGATTTAATTTATGTCATTGGCGAAACAAACCAAGAGTTTGGTGGCAGTGAACTGCAAAAACTGTTACACGGACGAATTTTTGGGAAATCGCCAGCATTAGATGCTGAAGTGGAAAAAGAAAGACAGGCGCAAGTATTAACAGCGATTCGTTCCGGTCTTGTTCAGTCAGCGCACGATCTTGCCGAAGGCGGTTTGGCTGTGGCACTTGCTGAATGTTTGATGGCCAATGAACGGCTCGGTGCCAATGTTGAGATCAACGGTGAATCGGTTACGGCACTATTTAGTGAAACACAGTCCCGATTCCTGCTGTCGGTTAAAAGAGAACATCAAGCAGAATTTGAATCAATTGCTGATGCGAGGTTAGTCGGCGAAGTAACGGATTCAGCGATGCTTCGAATAGTCAACGATGGTACGCCAGTTGTTGAAGCAGCTGTATCTGAATTAAAAGATGCTTGGAAAGGGGCTATCCCATGCTACCTGAAATAAAAGGGTTGAATGAAGAATGCGGCGTGTTTGGCATCTGGGGGCATCCTGACGCCGCCCAAATCACCTATTACGGTCTTCATAGTTTGCAGCACCGCGGCCAAGAAGGAACAGGGATCGTCGTCTCTGACGGGAAAACGCTCAAAGGTGCAAAAGGCGAAGGGCTTGTGACGGAAATTTTTACAGCAGACATTATGAAAGACTTGGTCGGGGATGCAGCGATTGGGCATGTTCGCTATGCGACGGCAGGCGGCGGCGGGTATGAAAATGTTCAGCCGCTTTTGTTCCACTCGCAAACAGGCAGCCTTGCACTTGCCCACAATGGGAATTTGGTCAATGCCAATTCGTTAAAGCATCAACTTGAAGGACAAGGGAGTATTTTTCAAACAAGCTCAGACACGGAAGTGCTTGCCCATTTAATGAAGCGCAGCGGCTATCATCAAATTAAGGATCAAGTGAAAAACGCGCTCACGATGTTAAAGGGTGCCTATGCGTACTTGATTATGACGGAAACAGAATTAATGGTTGCCCTGGATCCACACGGGTTAAGGCCGCTTTCGCTTGGTATGATCGGCGATGCTTATGTCGTTGCGTCGGAAACATGCGCATTTGATGTGGTCGGCGCAGAGTATATCCGCGATGTTTTGCCTGGGGAATTGCTGATTATCAATAAAAATGGACTAACATCAGAGCGCTTTGTTGTAAGTACGTCGAAAGCAATTTGCATGATGGAGTATATTTATTTTTCAAGACCTGATAGTGATATTAATGGAATAAATGTTCATACTGCGCGGAAGAGTCTTGGTAAAAGGTTGGCAATCGAAGCACCGATTGAGGCAGATGTCGTCACAGGTGTTCCCGATTCCAGCATTTCAGCGGCAATTGGTTATGCTGAAGAAGCCGGCATACCGTATGAAATGGGATTGATTAAAAATCGCTATGTTGGCAGAACGTTTATTCAGCCATCGCAATCGCTGCGTGAGCAGGGTGTTAAAATGAAGCTGTCGCCGGTGCGCGGTGTTGTTGAAGGAAAACGGGTCATCATGGTCGATGATTCGATTGTCCGCGGTACGACGAGCAGAAGGATTGTCAACATGCTAAAGGATGCGGGGGCGCTTGAGGTCCATGTCGTGATCAGTTCACCTCCGATTAAAAATCCATGTTTTTACGGGATAGATACGTCGACAAAAGAAGAATTGATTGCCTCTGATAAATCAGTAGAAGAAATCCGACAACTGATCGGCGCCGATTCGCTGACGTTTTTAAGCGTCGAAGGAATGATTGAAGCAATCGGCAAACAGGATAATGGAGAGGCATCCGGCTACTGCCTCGGCTGCTTTACCGGAAAGTACCCGACGGAAATTTATCCGGACACATTGCAATATTATTATCAGAAGTAGAACAAATTGTGAACAAGGCGGGAAAAGTGCTCAACTTGGCGGAAGGCGCTTAAAAGGCGAACAAATTGTGAACAAGGCGGAATAATTGCCAACCAAGGCGGAATTATCGCCAACCAAGGCGGAATTCCTATCAATATAGGCGGGAAAAGTGCTCAACTTGGCGGAATAACGGCAAAATCCGCAGAGATGATTTAGAAAAATGGAGGTATTCCATGTCAAATGCGTATAAGCAAGCAGGCGTAAATATAGAAGCGGGCTATGAAGCCGTCTCAAGAATGAAAAAACATGTGCAAAAGACAGCCAGAGCCGGAGTTTTAGGCGGCTTAGGCGGATTTGGCGGAATGTTTGATCTTTCCGTGTTAAATTTAAAGGAACCCGTGCTCGTTTCCGGGACAGACGGTGTTGGCACAAAACTGATGCTTGCCTTTATGATGGACCAGCATGATACAATCGGCATTGATGCTGTGGCTATGTGCGTCAATGATATTGTTGTACAGGGTGCTGAGCCGCTCTACTTCCTCGATTATATCGCTTGCGGTGCGGCAGCTCCTGAAAAAATCGAAGCGATTGTCAAAGGGGTAGCAGAAGGCTGTCAGCAGGCAGGATGCGCCCTTGTCGGCGGGGAAACAGCCGAAATGCCAGGGCTATATGATGCAAACGAATACGATCTGGCTGGATTTGCTGTTGGTGCCTGTGAAAAGTCGCAACTCATTACGGGCGAAAGCATCCAACCCGGCGATGTCTTGATCGGTCTTGCCTCGAGCGGTATTCATAGCAATGGCTACTCACTTGTTAGAAAAGTATTTTTACAAGATGCAAAATGGTCCTTGACTGATTATGTTGAAGAGCTAGGCTGCACTCTTGGCGAAGAATTGCTTCGGCCGACGAAAATATATGTTAAACCCATTTTAGCAGTCAGCAAGAAGTTCCAATTGAAAGGAATGGCCCATATCACCGGCGGCGGTTTTATCGAAAATATACCAAGAATGTTGCCGCAAGGTCTCGGTGCCACCCTGACAGAAAAGAATTGGACGGTGCCTCCTGTGTTTTCCTTGCTGGCTTCGCTTGGGAAAATTGACCATCAAGAGATGTACAATATTTTTAATATGGGTGTTGGCATGGTGGTCGCTGTTGCAAAGGAAGATGCACCCGCTCTTTTGACCCATTTTGGCGAAATAGGCGAAACGGCATATGAATTGGGCGTTGTAACCGATAAGGAAGGAATTGAAATCCGGTGCTAAAAATTAAAAAAATCGCCGTGTTCGCCTCAGGAAGCGGAAGCAACTTTCAGGCAATCATCGATGCAGCACAATCGGATCAACTAGCGGCAGAAATCGCTCTGCTTGTTTGTGATAAACCTGGTGCAAAAGTGATTGAACGGGCAGAGCAAGTAGGCATTCCAAGTTTTGCGTTTCAGGCCAAAGCGTATGCGAGCAAAGAAGCTTTCGAACAGGAAATTGTCTTGAAACTAAAATCGCTTGAAGTTGACTTTATTGTCCTTGCTGGATACATGAGATTGATTGGCCCGACATTGTTAAGCGAATACGAAGGGCGGATTGTCAATATTCATCCGTCACTTTTGCCGGCATTCCCTGGCAAGGATGCAATCGGACAGGCCTTGGCGGCAGGCGTGAAAGAAACGGGAGTAACAGTTCATTTTGTCGACGAAGGAATGGACACCGGCCCGATCATTGCGCAAAAACAGGTGGAGATTGACGATAACGAAACGCTGGCAAGCTTGCAGACGAAAATTCACGCGATCGAGCATCAACTGTATCCGTTTGTTTTACAAAAATTACTTACACAAGGGGAAATGACTTATGGCAAAAAAGAGAGCGTTAATTAGTGTTTCGGATAAAACCGGAATTGCACATTTTGCAAAAGAGTTAGTCAGCCTTGGCTTTGAAATCATTTCAACAGGCGGAACGAAAAAGGCGCTGCAAAATGAAGGGATTCCAGTGATGAGCGTTAGTGAGGTAACAGGTTTTCCAGAAATTTTAGAAGGACGCGTGAAAACATTAAATCCGTTCATTCACGGCGGGCTGCTCGCAAAGCAGGATGATCCCGAGCACCAAAAGCAATTGCAAGAGCATAACATCGTACCGATTCAACTTGTCGTCGTTAATCTGTATCCGTTCCAGCAAACGATTGAAAAACCCGATGTGACTGTAGCGGATGCAATTGAAAATATTGATATCGGCGGTCCAACGATGCTGCGTGCCGCAGCGAAAAATCACCAATATCTTACGGTTGTGGTAGACCCAGCTGATTATGAGACGGTGTTTAATGAGTTAGCAGCAGAGGGAATCACGACGCTTGAAACAAGAAGAAAGCTTGCTGCCAAGGTTTTCCGCCATACAGCAGCCTATGATGCGTTGATTTCGCAGTATATGACAGAGCTTGTCAACGAAGAAACACCGGAAAAGCTAACAGTAACATACGAATTGAAACAGCAGCTTCGCTACGGGGAAAATCCTCATCAAAAAGCGGCCTTTTATCAAAAGCCCCTCGGTTCGACGTTTTCGATTGCCGCTGCCAATCAGTTACACGGAAAAGAACTATCTTACAATAATATTAACGATGCTGATGCTGCACTGCAAATTGTCAAGGAATTTACAGAACCGGCTGCGGTGGCTGTTAAGCATATGAACCCTTGTGGTGTAGGTGTTGGCGTAAATACTTATGAAGCGTTCACAAAAGCATTTGCCGCTGACCCTGTTTCGATTTTTGGTGGAATAATTGCCTTTAACCGCGAAGTTGATGCCCAAACAGCTGCAAAACTTCATGAAATTTTCTTAGAAATTATTATTGCTCCTTCTTATTCACAAGAAGCTTTGGAAATTTTAACGAAGAAAAAGAATCTCCGCTTGTTGACGTTATCGTTTGATCAAGTGAATCGGCCGGAAGCGAAGATGGTAACAATTGAAGGCGGCTTGCTTGTTCAAGATCAAGATCGTTATACATTGGAAAATGCAGAGATCACGGTTCCAACAAAGCGCCAGCCAACGGATGATGAATGGGAAGCATTAAAACTTGGCTGGAAAATCGTAAAACATGTTAAATCCAATGCAATTGTTGTTGCGAATAAAGAGATGACGTTAGGAATCGGTGCCGGGCAAATGAATCGGGTTGGCTCAGCAGAAATTGCTTTGAAACAGGCAGGAGATAAAGCACAAGGAGCCGGACTTGCTTCAGATGCGTTCTTCCCGATGAATGATACCGTCGAAGCAGCCGCAAAAGCAGGAATCACGGCAATTATCCAGCCAGGGGGATCGATTCGTGATGCGGATTCAATCAAAAAAGCGGATGAATACGGAATTGCCATGGTATTCACAGCTGTCCGCCATTTTAAACATTAATAACGAATGGGAGCGAATCAGGTGAATGTACTAGTGATTGGCCGCGGCGGCAGAGAGCATGCTATTTGCCGGAAATTTAAGGAAAGCTCGATGGTTGAAACTGTTTTTGCCGCACCCGGCAATGACGGGATGGCGGATGTTGCCACGTGCATCCAGCTGAATGAAAACAAGCATGAACAGCTCATTCAGTTTGCGAAGGAACAGCAAGTCGGTTTAACGGTAATCGGGCCAGAAATTCCGCTTCAAGCAGGACTAGCTGACAAATTTCTTGCAGCCGGTTTGAAAGTATTTGGACCAACACAAGTCGCTGCGGAAATTGAGGGCAGCAAATCGTTTGCAAAAGAGCTAATGAAAAAGTACCAAATTCCGACTGCAGATTACGCAGTATTTACTTCTTATGAAGATGCTTGCCGCTATGTTGAAGAAAAAGGAACGCCGATTGTTATCAAAGCAGACGGCCTAGCTGCCGGAAAAGGGGTAACCGTTGCGCTCACACTTGACGAAGCATTGCAAAGTCTTAAAGAAATGCTCATCGGGCATAAATTTGGGGAAGCATCCAGCCAAGTGGTGATTGAGCAATTTTTAAGTGGCGAAGAATTTTCACTAATGGCGTTTGTTAATGGTGAAAAGGTGATTCCGCTTGAAATTGCCCAGGATCACAAGCGCGCTTTTGATGGCGATTTAGGGCCGAACACGGGCGGCATGGGCGCTTATTCTCCTGTTCCTCATATTGGTGATGAAACCATACAGATTGCGATCGAAACCATTTTGAAGCCGGCAGCTAAGGCGCTCGTTCAAGAAGGAAGAAGCTTTTGCGGCGTGCTGTATGCCGGTTTGATCAAAACGGATGATGGTCCGAAAGTGATTGAATTTAATGCCCGCTTTGGTGACCCGGAAACACAAGTGATTTTACCAAGACTAACATCTGACTTGGCCGCGGTCATGCTTGAAGTGCTTGACGGAAAAACGCCGGAACTGATTTGGGATAAGCAAGCGATGATTGGCGTTGTCGTTGCTGCCAAAGGCTATCCGGATCAATATGAAAAAGACCATGTATTAACCGGCTTAGCTGATTTTGACCGTGAAAAAGTGTTTATTTTCCATGCGGGAACCTACCAAAAGGAAAATGGCGAATTTGCCACTGCCGGCGGCCGGGTCTTGCTTGTGGGCGCTAAAGCAGAAACGCTTGAAGAAGCAAGCAGAGAGGTTTATCAAGAGCTTGACGGGAAATTGCAGTCGAGCGCTGTATTTTATCGAAAAGACATTGGTGCTAAAGCATTTGTTTAGTAAAAATAAGGCTGGCCAGCGTGATTGCTGACCAGCCTTATTTCGTTTGAACCGGTAACTGAGTTAAGCTGTCTATATGTCATTTTTTCAAGTTGGATTATATGGCAGCACTTCGTCTTGATTTAAACCTTCCATACTATCTCTTGAAGCAGTTTGCCCGGTTTGGTTTGAGTTGGTTTGTGAGTATTTTTTATATAAATCAGTGACCGGACAATAGCGGACGATTCCCTCGCCGACTTTCATCGCACCAAGCATAATCGCCAGCAAATACGACTCCCGCCAAGGCCGTTTGACAAGTTTTGCCGTTCCCCAGGCGACAATCGTTAAGCCAATCGTGATCCGAATCAGGGCATTTACAATATTGATGTTTGGTTTTGCATTCATTAAACGTTCACTCCTTCACAAATATTTGAAATTTATTCATGATTCTTTAGTGCGTTAAACGGACAATTATGGTAGTATAGAGTTAATTCATTTTTGTAAGTGCTTTCTTTTCCAGAAATTGATTCAGTACTAGAAAACTATTTTCATCATAAAATGGATACGTCGGCTTTTGAAGCAGCCGGGTTACAAATAAATTCCCAAAAAAGATAAAACTTTCACGGAATAATTCAGCAAAGGTAAAGAGGGAGGAGATGTAGATGCTGGAACAGCGCTACCGCTGGAAAAACAGACAGCTGCGTGAACATGTAGCGGTTTTGGAAGGGAAAACTTCACCAACCATTTTGTTAAAAAACGCGCTCTATTTAAATCAAGCTTTTCGCCGATGGTTGCGGGGAAATATTTGGATCTACCAAGACCGCATTGTTTATGTTGGCGAAGGTCTGCCGTCGATAATTGATGACAGTTGCGAAGTGATCGACTGTACCAACGAAATTCTCGTTCCCGGTTATATTGAGCCCCATGCTCATCCGTTTCAATTATATAATCCCCATTCGTTCGCTGTTTATGCAGCGCAAACAGGGACAACAACCTTAATCAATGACAATATGGCGCTCATCTT
>JAKACS010000096.1 GCA_021821235.1 Bacillota bacterium | reverse complement strand
AGGACCTTATCCAGCTGCCGGCAAAAACAATGCAAGTAGCTCTGGAATGCTCCGGAAATAAACGTGATTTTTTCCGGCCAAAGATGTTTGGTGAGCAATGGAAACGCGGCGCCATCAGCCAAGGCCAATGGAAAGGCGTTCCGCTTCAGACACTGTTGGAAAAAGCCGGCTTAAAGGATGAAGCGGTTGAAGTCGTTTTTGAGGGTTATGATTACGGACCAAGAACCGATTTGGATAAAAATTATGCCTTTATGCGAAGTTTGCCGCTTGAAAAGGCGCTCCATCCCGATACGATTATTGCCTACGAATACAACAACAAACCAATCCCTTTTAAACATGGCTATCCGTTAAGACTGATTGTACCGCAATGGTATGCGGTTGCTTCCGTCAAATGGATCAAACAAATCCAAGTAATCAATAAGCCATTTAAGGGACCGTTCCAAACGATTGATTATATGTACTATCCTTATAACGACGATGACCGTGATGCTTTTCCGGTAACGACCTTAAACGTAAATTCATCGATTCAGTCCCCATTGGAGTACGAAATTCTTAATACTGGCGAGTATTTGATCAAAGGGATTGCCTCTACCGGTATCGGCAAAATCATGAAAGTCGAAATCAGTACAGATGGAGGAAAAACTTGGGGAAGTGCAGAAATGGCAGCAAACGATGAGTATGGATGGACATCCTGGTCTTACAAATGGAGCGTTCACGACAAAGGAGAGTACACAATCCTTTCCAAAGCAACCGATTCACACAGACGAACACAGTCGGAAACTGCTTTTTGGAACCGGAAAGGCTACGGCTATAACGCAATCGATCGGATAAAAGTGAAAGTAGAATAAGCGGGAAACAGGAATCCTTATTTGGAAATACGGATAAAGTGCAAATTTTCGCTGATAGTAGGCTGATTCCCACGGATAAAAGAAAATCTTCCGCGGATAAACCGAAAAAACTCGCGGATTCCCATAAACGGGATGAATAACTCGCGAATTTTCCCGGAAAATTGTAAAAAGGAAACCGCGCTCGGTTCCTTTTTTATTTTTCTAACTGAAGTGACACGGTGCTCTTCTGGGTTGCGAAACTGCCAATTACAAATGCAAGCAAGGAGATGGCGATTGGTAACACGACCGTATGCATTCCAAACGCATTTGGGTAAAAACGATCCAATAAAATATAAGAACCCATGCCCAAAACCATCGACGAAATCGCTCCATACTTATTGCCTTTACGCCAATAAAGACCAAAAATCACCGGC
Source organism: Bacillota bacterium (assembly GCA_021821235.1). The sequence continues at coordinate 7,635 of JAKACS010000096.1, read as the reverse complement.
CAGATAAATACGGATTCCAAGCCGCCAAACGAGAACAAATTCAGCCAGACAATTAAGTCAGGCGGGCTTAACGCAAGAAAAATCACGAGAATCCCAGTGACTGCGGTGACGCTAAAGCTAACTTTTTTCACATGATTCTCGCTTGCATGCGGCTTGATATAATTTAAATAAACATCTTTTACAAGGGCAGAACTGACCAAAATCAGCAAAGCATCCACCGTTGACATAATTGCGGCCATTGGCGCCGCAAGGACAATTCCGGCAACAAATGGCGGCAGAACCTTCATGGATAATAATGGCATCACCGTGTCGCCAACCTTGATACCTGGGAGAACCGGCCGCGCAAAGACGCCGATCAAGTGCATGCCTAACATAATAAACCCGACGACAATCGTTCCAATCATAATGGCTCGATGCATCGCCTGTGAGTTTTTATACGACATCGCCCTGACCGTGATTTGCGGCAGACCGACAACACCGACGCCGACCAAAATCCAAAAAGACGAAACGTAAGCTGGCGTTAACGTGCGCGCGGCACCAAACGGACTGATCAGATTCGGATTTTCCGTGGCCAAACTAGAAATGATTTTTGGAATCCCTCCGCCCGCTTTTATCGTCGCAATCAACAGGATCAACGTTCCGGCAAACATGACGACGCCCTGGACAGCATCGGTGAGGGCGACCGCGCGGAAGCCTCCAACAATTACAAACACAAGGACGGAAGCGACGAATAACAGCAATGCAACCGGGTACGCCAGCCCAGTTAACGATTCAATCAGCCGCGCACCGCCGATCCACTGCGCGGTCATCGAAGAAAACAGAAAAATAATGATGCTCGCTGCCGCCAACAACACAACCGTTTTGCTTTGATACCGTTCTTTTAAAAAATCGATTAGTGTAATTGCTTCATACTTCCGTGCAACAATCGCAAATTTCTTCCCCAGCACCATGAGCACGAAATAGCCTGTTGCTAGCTGTGTCATCGCCAATAGAACCCAGCCGAGACCTTGCGTATAGGCAACACCCGGCCCGCCAATGAAACTGCTGGCACTACCATACGTTGCCACCATCGTCATCGCCAAAATAAAGCCGCCAAGCTGGCGTTCACCTAAAAAGTATTCCTGAAGAAACGAATTAGATTTCAGTACAAATTTATTCGACCAAAATCCAACCGCAAAAATAATGATCAAAAAAAGCAACAATGGCGTAATAACCGGCCAATTCATTCGTTTTCCCCCTCGTTATCCTCAAAGGGAACGTCTATAAAGAAAAATTTAACAGCAATGGCGACGAGCACAACCATGACGGCAAACCCGGCAATGCTGCTGTAGAAAAACCATGCCGGCAAGCCAAAGACATATGTATACTTTTCAACCTTGCCGGAACCAAGCCCATAAGCAAAACCGTACCACCAAACAAAGTTGATGACGACAAGAATAACGCCAATAATTGCTTCCCTGTGGGCAATTTTAAACCGCTTGTCCGCTGGATTGACTGTTTTTTTCAACAGTAACCCCCCTTATGTAAAAATTGATTTCTCCTATAAGATCATACTGAACTTTTCCTCATTACAAAAAGGTTTCGTTTTATTTTCTTCAATAATGGGATTTTTAACAAAAAATAGCGGAACCGTTTCCGGTATAGAAGATAATTCCGCCTAGCTAGTTCGGAATCCGCCTTAACTCCAGTTTATTCCACCTTTATTGCAAAGAATTCCGCCTACACCGTTACCACACATAAGAAAGCATCCAGTAAACGAGTACCGGATGCTTTTCCTCAGCGGTTATCAACCTTCTCCGGATAAAGGTCATGGTTCATTAAGCGAAATTGGGCCATTTCTTCATACTTTGTTTCCGGTCGGCCATAGTTGCACCAAGGATCAATTGATATACCGCCGCGTGGGGTGAATTTCCCCCAGACTTCAATATAACGAGGATCGAGAAGCTTAATTAAATCGTTCATGATGATATTGACGCAATCCTCATGGAAATCTCCGTGGTTACGGAAACTGAACAAATACAATTTCAGCGATTTGCTCTCAACAATTTTTTTATCGGGAATATACGAAATATAAATCGTCGCAAAATCAGGCTGATGGGTTAGCGGACATAAGCTCGTAAATTCCGGGCAATTGAATTTTACAAAATAATCGCGCTCCGAATGAAGATTATCGACTGCCTCCAATACCTCTGGTGCATAATCAAATGAATACTGGGTATTTTGATTTCCTAATAAGGTTAAATCCTTTAAGCCTTGTTCCTGGCTGCGTCCAGACATAAAAAAACCTCCTGCAGTAGATTTTCCATACTTCAACAAAAGTGTTCCCTCTATTTTTCAAACCGAACAGACCGCAACAAAAATGCCATATCCCTTATGGACATGGCATGATCATTGACATGAATCCATAGTTTTTTATAGAGGGTTTCTCGCTATGAACCTCTCCCGATCAAGTATGGGTATTGAATTCTTTCTTAGCTAATCAGAATTTAGATCGATAAATTCTGATTAGCATAAGGACAACTATTCCTCATGAACCGCCAATCGGCGAGTTTTCTTTATCATATAAAACGAAACGAAATTCGTCAACCTCGAAAAACACTTGCACTGCTGATGAATATAGTATACAATTTATTGGTTAATTATACAATTCTATTAATCTGCCTCAACCGGAGGGTTTGTTATGTACAAAACAATGTTCATTGATACAGCATCACAAGACTGGGCCATCGAACAACGCCGTCACTTCCATATGTATCCAGAGTTATCTGGCCAAGAATATCAAACATCTGCCTATGTGAAAGAGAAATTAACTGAATTCGGAATTGAATTAGATGATCGCTACACACAGCCGAGTATCGTCGGTTATTTTAAAGGAACAGAAGGGAAAAAGACGATTGCCCTTCGCGCTGATATGGATGCTTTGCCGCTTCAAGAAGAAGGCGAAGACAAGCCCTACCTGTCAACCGTCCCCGGCGTGATGCACGGCTGCGGCCATGATGGCCATACTGCCATCTTGCTTGCGGTTGCCAAGTGGATGAGTTCAAATCCTCATTTAATCAAAAACAATATTGTGTTTATTTTTCAAAGCTCCGAAGAAGCGTCGCCAAGCGGTGCCCAAAAGCTTGTAAATGAAGGGATCTTGGACAAGGTGGATGCCATCTACGGAATCCATTTAATGTCAACGATGCCACTTGGCAAAATTGGCTTTGCAGTTGGCCCTGCGATGGCCTCATGCAATGATTTTGAAATTACGATTAAAGGCAAAGGCGGACATGGCGGCTATCCGCATGAAACGGTTGACCCGATTTATATTGCAAGCCATCTGATTCAAGCATTCCAATCGATTGTCGGCCGCAACTTAAATCCGCTTCATGCCGGTGTTGTTTCATTTGGCGGCATGCAAGCCGGGAACTCGTTTAATGTGATTCCGGCTGAAGTCAAGCTGACAGGCACGCTGCGCGCCATGACGTATGAAGCCGCAGATTTGTTGAAGCAAAAATCAGAACAGCTGACAAAAGCTATTTGTGCCAGCTTTGGCGCCGAAGGACACTATACGTTTATTGAAGGAACACCGCCATTGTACAACCACCCAGAAGCATGCGAATATGCAAAAGATGTGATTGAGAGAACATTCGGCGCGGATACCTTCTTGCCAATTGAACCTGTTATGGGTGCCGAAGATTTTTCTTATTATTTAAAAGAAAAAACAGGTGCGTTTATTAATGTTGGCATGCAAAGTGAAAAAAGCCAGTACCCGCACCACCATCCAAAATTTGACATCGATGAAAAAGCGATACCAGCTGCGATCGAACTGATGATTCAGTTGGCGTTGAATGGATAATAATTGAAACAGCACACGATTGTTTTCGTGTGCTGTTTCTTTAAAATGCACTAATGAATCAATCAAATGAATATCGTAACCAATTTGGCTGGATCTGCGATTTCTATTCCTTGGGGTATCCGCAGATACAACACATTTATCCCATCAACAAAACTCGAGGAATACTTAAATGACTTCACCCCGGTGAACTGATTGATCGTAAAAACGTTGGCAAACTGATAATATTCGATTATACGCTTTTTAGGATTTCCAATCACTAATATGCCTTTATCATTGTTTATCTCTAATTGTATTGACTGCTTAAAAATCGAAATATCCCTTCCGTTCATACTTGCGTGGGATTGGTAGAAAGTAGCTTCAATTTTTCCATCATTTCGGTTCTTTTTTTCGACGACAATCTGGGTGTCGACGAGTTCCCCCTTTGTAGTCGCAAGTGTGATTCTTCTTGGCGCATAAGGAATTATCCATGTTTTTTTGACAGTAGAATCACTGACTGCACCGAAATTCCCGCTGTTTACAGCATTCAATAGCTCTTCTCTCTCCTGATCCATCTTTTGTTGATTGGCGACTTGCAGCTCCGGCATTTTTTAATCGGTAAAACACTCGCTGTCCCTGCAGCTAACAGCAATAAGCCAAGGAATCCAAAATAAACCCGCCAATTGAAAGAGTAAAATGGAGACACTCTGTTCTTGTTCCCTGTTCTTGTTCGTAACCAGATAATCACAATAACAGCGGCAGCTAGGTTCAGTAAAACACTCATTGCTTAACCTCCAATCGGTTGGACAAGAAAAACGAACTAGAAAAAAACAAGCCTGTTATACTGAAAACCTTTAGCACAAACAAAACAATAGACGACTCGGTAAAAATAAACGGATAGACTATTTTTACAACCGCCCCATCGATACCGTCTAAAAACAACAGACCAAAAAATAGAACGGGCAAAAGAAAAGCAAACAGTTTACTCAGTTGAATAAGGGTTCCGACAAAATAGCCAATCGAACAGAAAAGAAAAATATAGAAAGCTGTGCTCGCAACGCCGATTAAAAATTCTGCAAACGTTAGGGGCAGTACATCTTGTTGCATATAAATCGGGCCCTTAACCAGAACCATGATCCATTTGATCAAAAATGTGGAAAGCATGGCCGTGATGGAGCCGAGAATACTTGCTGTTAGCAAAAAGAACGCATTCGATAGATTGCCGATCAACCGAGTGGTGATAAATGTAAAATCATCATATCGATAACCTTTTCCCGTAATAAGAGTTGCAGTAATGAAGCCCCATAGGAATGTAAAAACAACCACGAGATCTGCGGAATAGTATTGAACTTTTATCTCAATATCTTCACTTCCGCTGCCCATTTGACCTACACCGTTTAATGAGAAAAGAATAGCTAACAGCTGGATGAAAACAAGAGATAAAAATACTTGGCCGTATGCCTTTAATTTGTAAAGATACTGTGTTTTTACGACTTTTGCAGCATTAGGAATCACGAAAGACATCATCAATCCCCCCTTTTGTTTTAGTGGTTAAGTAGATGCATAGATCACTTAAGGCAATCGAAGAAATCTCCACTCCGTTTAGCTGGAAAATCTGCAATTCTGACTGTGAAAAATCGTTCTCAACCACCATGTATATCCCATCCAAACCCATGCTTTTTTCATAGAAAACTTTCTCTCCTTTAATCAACTTAGCTAAAGTCTGTTTGTTCCCTTGAAGACCAATTGCCCACTCCTTCATTTCCGCTACTGGCAGGTGGATGATCGCTTTTCCCTTATGAATTAATAAAATATTTTCGAGAATATCCTCGATCTCGTTTAAGTGGTGGCTGGAAATTATCATGGTGCGGGGGTATTCAATATAATCTTTTAGCAATGCGCGGTAAAAGTCTTTTCGTACCGCTGCGTCCATCCCGCTCGTTGGCTCATCAAACAATGTTAGGGGGCACCTGGAGGATAGGCCAAAAATCATGCGGAACGTACTTTTCATTCCTTTTGAAAGACTGTTGTATGTCTGCTTTGGGGAGAAAGAGAAATAGTCAACCAGACGCTGTGCAAGAGCTGCATTCCAATTTTCAAAAAAACAGGAACCTGTTTCCAATACTTCTGTCACATTCATGTAAAGGGGAAAATTAGATTGTTCATAAAGAAAGATGCTGTTCGCTGAGACCATTAAATTATTGAATGGGTTTTGCGAAAAAACAGTTAATTCACCTGTCGGAACAGTTGTAAAGCCTGCCATCATTTTTAACAACGTCGTTTTTCCGGCGCCATTTTGGCCAATAAGGCCTGTAATTGTATTTTCCTTAATATTAAAGGAAATGTTGTCTAATGCCCGTGTTCCACCATAAATTTTACTGACTCCTGTGCACTCAATGACGTTCATCTCCCTGCCCCCTCTATTTTTACTGACCGAATCATCTCAATTAACTCCGTTCGGCTAACATGTAACCGTTCAGCCTCCATGACAACTTCAAAAACCAATCGTTCTAATATCTGTTTTTTCCGTTTATTCACAATCATCTCTTTTGCACTGCTGGACACGAACATACCGAGTCCGCGTTTTTTATACAGGATCCCTTCATCCACTAATAGACTCAAACCCTTTGCTGCTGTTGCCGGATTGATAGTGAAAATCTCGGCCAGTTGATATTGGGAGTAAACTTTTTGATCACTTTCAAAATTTCCTGTTAAAATTTCCCGCTCTAGCCATTCTGAAATTTGTCGATAAAGTGGTTTGGTTCCATCCGGGTTCAGATCCAATGCTTCTCCCCCTTTCACCACATGGTACATTAGTGTTGTAATGTAGTATATAACATTTAGAAAAAAATAGCAATATCCTCTTTGAGAATATTGCTAACACTTTATTGAATACTGATCTGTTAAAAAATGATTTTATCCACGAAGCAGTTCTTCCTGTTTCTTTTCTTTAATTAACATGCTGCCGATCAAACCGACCATTGAGAAAACAACCGGGATGATTAATCCGTTATGGTAGCCTACATTGCTTCCAGCTGTGGCAAAATAGTCAAGCACCTTACCAAATATAGTCGGCAGCAGCACGGCGCTTAAAAATCCGCCAGTATTGGCAACTCCTGAAACAACGCCCACTTCTTGAATGGGAAAGGAATTTCGCACGACTGCAAAAGTTAGCGAACTGGATCCATTGCCATAGCCGATCAACAAAAACAAAAGCACAAGTAGCAAGTACGGCGGTTTGCCGCCCAATAGAAAAAATGCCAACCAGCTCACAAAAACAATACTTTGAACAAAAACATACGGTCGTTTGATCATCTCCAGCCGACTTGTCATCCAACTAGTCAGCGGTCCGCCAATAATGGCGCCAACTAGCCCTATCATAATCAGCTGGCTAGCGGCCGAGCGCGACATGCCATACACTTGCATCCCGTATGGTACCGCCCATGAGCCGATAAAGCCGACATAGGTGCCGACAACGCCAAAATGGCAAAAAAATGTAGCCCAAGTCTGGCGATTCGTAAAGATCCTGCGCAAGATCACCAGCGTTCTTTCACGCTCTGCCACCTTTTTAACAGCAGCCTTTTTTCCCGACGAATGGATGTCCATCTGCTCCGGCCTTTTTACTAGAATAAAATAAAGCAGAGCCCCTATCACGACAAGTAAGATTCCCACTGTGAAAAAGGGGGTTCTCCACCCTGCAACAGCAATCCATGCAGAATAAGGAACGGTTGCCATCAAAAAACCGAGTCCGCCAGACATCCCGGCAACACCAAGCAAGCCGATAAATTCCTTTACTTTAAACCATTGGCTTAAAATCA
>JAKACS010000095.1 GCA_021821235.1 Bacillota bacterium | reverse complement strand
CAAGCATGCAAAGTCTGTTATTATCGAAATCAATTTAGCACAGTCGGAATTGTTGGAAGGCGTTCACGATATTTATGATCCGGGAAAACAAGGGGAGCGCACGCCAATCCCGCTGCAGAAACCAGATGACAGGATTGGCACAATCGGCATCCCTGTTGATTTTGATAAGATTAAAGGAATTGTCTTTACCAATCAGTTGGATTCCCCATCGACCATTGTTCCGCCAGATGAAGAAACGGTTACCATGGCTAATCATTTGATTGACTTTTTGCGCAATGAGATTGCTGCTGGAAGGCTGACGAACAGGCTAGCACCGTTGCAGTCAGGGATCGGTTCTGTGGCAAATGCTGTTTTCCACGGATTGTTGGATTCGGAATTTGAGGATTTGCAAGTCTATTCTGAAGTTCTTCAGGATGCTGTCTTTGATCTGTTTGATGCTGGCAAAGTCAATTTTGCCTCATGCTGCTCAATTACCTTATCCGAGGAAAAAATGAAAACGGTTCTCGGCAACCTTGAAAAATACCGCGACCGAATTGTTCTACGGCCGCAAGAAATATCGAATCATCCGGAAATCATTCGTCGTTTGGGGCTTATTTCAATTAATACAGCGTTGGAAGCGGATATTTATGGAAACGTGAATTCGACACATGTCCTCGGAACAAAAATGATGAATGGGATCGGCGGTTCGGGTGATTTTGCCCGCAATGCCCGTCTAGCGATTTTCGTGACAAAATCGATCGCCAAGGGTGGAAAAATATCCAGTATTGTCCCATTTGTATCACATGTTGATCATACGGAACACGATGTTGACGTGTTGGTCACTGAACAAGGCTATGCAGACTTGCGAGGCTTGGCACCACGAGAGCGGGTTGAATTAATTATTGAAAATTGCGCACATCCAATGTACCGTCCGCAGCTAAGAGAGTATTACTATGAAGCACTAAACCGCGGCGGCCAAACCCCGCATATTTTGGAAAAAGCATTTTCATGGCACATCCAATTTGCAAAAGAAGGAACAATGCTTCAGAAAACCTTGCAGCCGCATGAATAATAAAAGAACGGCCTTATCCTTCTAGGATAAGGCTCTTCTTTTATTGTTTAAACAGCAGGCAGCCGAAAACAGGAACTATTTGCTATTTTTTTGTCGAAGTTGCAAAATATAGAATGGAGCTGAACTATGTTCCTGATTTTAAGGGAAATAGTTCGCTTAATGAGGCATGTAATTTGATCTAACGGTTTTTATTTTTATTGGCTGTTGAAATTGAGAAAATAAATTGGAATGAAATGAGGGAGAGGAGGAAACGGTCATTGAGAATCATTTCGCTCTGTCCAAGCAACACGGAAATTGTAGAATACCTCGGTTTGACATCGAATTTAGTAGCCGTCGATGATTATTCTGATTGGCCCAAGACGGTTACACATCTGCCAAAGGTTGGTCCTGATCTATCCATTAACATGGAACTGGTTGCCCAATTGAAACCAGATCTTGTCCTTGCATCTTTAAGTGTTCCTGGTATGGAAAAAAATGTAGAAGCATTGAAGAAAAGGAATATTCCGCATATTATTTTAAATCCGCAATCGCTTCTAGAAATTGAGGAGGATTTAAAAACGGCTGCAGAAGCACTCGGTAATCGGGAACTTGGGATTGAAGCGGCGAAAAAGTTTCGTTTAAGATTGGATACTATCAAACAAAATGCCGGAACAACCTGCCCACGGCCAAGTATTTATTGGGAGTGGTGGCCAAATCCGATTTTTACACCAGGGAAGTACAACTGGCTAACTGAGATCTCGGAAGCAGCAGGTGCGGTAAATCTTTTTGCAGATGTCGAACTGGCAAGTGTGCAAACAGACTGGAGGAACATTGTTCATCGAATGCCGGATTTTATTTGTTTAGCATGGGTTGGGGTCAGAAAGAAAAAAGTGAACAAAACGAGTATAACAAACCGAATTGGTTTTGGAACACTAAACATAACGGAAAACCGGATTTTTATTTTAGAAGAAGAGTTATACTGCAGGCCATCGCCGCGGCTTTTGGATGGTTTGGAAATGCTCGTTCACTTGCTTCATTGCTCAGTGTGAAAGGTTTGCTCCAATAATTACAGGAAAACATCCCAATGAATCTAGAAAAAATATACAAATTCAAGTATGATAGTAGTTGGGTCTCTTATAGGGATCCAATTTTGCTGTTAATTTGAGGAGTTTACGATGGATCAGACATTTACACTAAGTGAAAAGGTAAAGCAAATTTTTATTTTATTAATTCCAATTTTAATCACACAGCTAGGCATGTTTTCAATGGTTTTTTTTAATACGACGATGTCCGGGAGATATGGCTCGACAGAATTGGCTGGAGTAGCCATTGGTTCTTCAATTTGGAGTCCTGTTTTTACAGGTTTAAGTGGGATTTTGCTTGCCGTTTCACCGATTGCTGCACAGCGTTTTGGCCAAAAACAGCACAACGAAGTTTCTTCCGTACTAGGTCATGGCATTTTCTTGGCAATTGTTATCTCCGTGATCGTTCTACTTGGCGGTTTTTTACTGCTTGATCCTATTTTGGCAATGATGAATTTAACAGCGACTGTTCAAACAGTAGCCAAAAACTATTTGTTTGGGTTGGCCTGGGGGATTATCCCACTCTTTATCTTTAATGCATTACGGTCATTCATTTATGCGCTGGGCAAGACTCGAACGGTTATGTTTATTTTATTGAGTTCACTGCCAATCGATTTGTTTTTGAATTATGTGCTGATTTTTGGCCGCTGGGGTTTTCCTAAGCTTGGCGGGGCAGGTGCCGGCTATGCCACGTCATTTACTTATTGGGTCATTCTTGCCATTACGATCATGATTATAAAAACGAAAGACCCTTTTTCAAGTTATGCAAAATTCGTATACTTTAAAAAGTTATCACTTGCAAAATGCAACGAAATTTTAAAAATTGGCATACCAATGGGGTTATCGATCTTTTTTGAAACAAGTATCTTTGCGGTTGTTACGATCCTAATTAGCCAGTATGATGTGACAACGATTGCAGCTTATCAAGTTGCGTTAAATATTGTTTCATTTCTTTATATGATCCCCTATAGCATTTCGTTGGCATTGACTGTTTTGGTCGGTTATGAGGTTGGCGCGAAGCGTTTCCGCGATGCTAGGGACTACAGCTGGCTCGGGTTGTCTCTTGCTGTTATCATTGCAATTTTTACCGGGGTGTTTGTTGTTTTGTTCCGTTATCAGGTCGCAGGTCTTTATTCGAACGAACCGGCTGTAATCAAGTTAACCGGCCAATTTCTTATATACGCATTGTTCTTTCAACTATCAGATGCGATTCAAGTTACGGCACAAGGAGCACTTAGGGGTTATAAAGATGTGAATCCAGCGTTTATTATGACGTTAATTGCCTATTGGCTTATTTGTCTGCCGGTTGGTTATCTGTTAGCAAACATAGCGAAGCTTGGCGCAGCTGGATATTGGATCGGACTTACGATTGGCCTGCTGGCAGCCGGTATTGGCCTTTCCTCGCGGTTGATTTTAATCCAAAAGCGAAAATTCAGCCGGGAATCTGCTTAATTTAACAGGTTTGAAGCTTAAAAGGCTTTGTGACCAAAGCTTTTTAAGCTTGTTTCCACACTCTTAATACATATCCGCCGCAGCCGCATTGATCGATAAACTTTGATCGAATTGTTGAACCAAATTGGCAATTCAAAACGTCGGTTAAATACTCATCTGGATTGCCATATTTAGCAGGAGTGACGAGATTGACATAAAAACCGCTGGATGTTTCAGCTACTGCGTTAATTGCGCCCTCTAGAACAAGATCAATATTGGTTTCATATTCATCATGTTCTAGAGAAATAGACCAATTTTTTTCCATGATTGAATCACCTCGCTTTCATTTTTCATTGTAAAGGGAAAAAACAATGAAGGTTGTGAGAGGCATCACAGTAGAGAGGATTGGGGAAGTTCTTGTCCTAAAAAGATGAATAAAAACATTGAAACGGTGGCCGGCAAGTGGACACCGTTTCGTAACATAAATATGTTATTTAGCTGAAGTGTTTGTTTTTGGCTCAACAAGCTTTCCATGAAATGCGGCGCTGTATATCGCATAAATATCCTCTTTGCTAAGCGGGAGCGGACTGCGGTTTAACAGCCGTTTTTGCTTCACTCCATCCTCAGTAAGCTTGGATAAAGCAGCTTCGGGAATGCCAAATTCAGCGATCGTATTAGGAATGCCAACATCGTAAACCAATCGTTTCAATTCATGCACACATTGTCTGGATGCTTCGTCTTCTGTTAAATTTGAAATGTCTCCGCCTAATGCAGTGAAAATATCCGCCATTCGTTTTGGGCAGCTTTGCCGGATATACCCCATAACATATGGGAGAAGAACGGCATTCGAATCGCCATGGGCAAGATGGAACTGGCCGCCAAGCGGATATGCGAGTGCATGGACGCCGGCTACACCTGCATTAAAGAAAGCTAAACCTGCAATATAGCTGCCATAGCTCATATCGATCCGTGCCTGTCGGTTACTGCCATCCATTACGGCAGTTCGGATCGAACCGCTAATTAAGCGAATCGCCTGAAGTGCAAGACCATCGGTTGCCGGATTCGCGTTTATAGATATATAAGCTTCAACTGCATGGGTGAGCGCATCAACCCCTGTTGCAGCAGTAACTTTTGCCGGAAGGGATACTGTCAACTCCGGATCAACAATAGCTGCATCTGTCAGCAAATAATCATGTGTAACGACATCTTTTGTATTCTCAAGAGAGAGAACTGCGATATTGGTGACTTCAGAACCTGTACCAGACGTCGTAGGAATTAAAATCTTCGGCAACCCTTTTTTAGTTATTTGATTTGTTCCAGTCAAATTTAAATAACTTGCCACATTGCCTTTATGGTCAGTGAGAACAGCTGCCAATTTCGCTAAATCCAAAGCACTTCCGCCGCCGACACCTATTACCATGTCAAAACGGCCTTCCCGAGTGAACTGGACGAGCTTTTCTCCTGTTTCAAGCGGCGGTTCTGGAACGATGCTCGAATAAATTGTTACAGAATAACCTTCCTGTTCAAGGGGATCGATTACCCGATTCACTAACCCAAGTGAAACGAGGGTGGGATCGGTTACAATAAGAATTTTATCAGGGCGGTATTTTCCCACTTCGGGAACCAATTGCTTAAGCGATCCCCAACCCGTATAGCTTAATGGAGTAAAAACAAGCTTTGAAACAGTCAATTGAATTCCTCCTTCTTTTAGATCGAGGTTTTGATCGTTACAAATTTTAATTCAGTCATTTCCTCAACGGCATATTTGATGCCTTCACGTCCGTAACCGCTTTCTTTTATCCCTCCGTATGGCATATGATCCACTCTGAACGTTGGAATATCGTTGATGATGACTGCGCCAGACTCAATTTTTTTCGCTGCAAAAAAGGCTTTATTGATGTCTTCGGTAAAAATCCCAACGTTTAATCCGTAATTGGAATCGTTGACCATGCTGATTGCCTGATCGAGATTTTGATAAGGGATCAAAGCAACGACAGGGGCAAAAACTTCTTGGCAGCAAACTTTCATGTCTTTTGACACATTGATCAAGGCAGTAGGTGCAAAGCTGGCACCGTTTCGGTTACCGCCAGAAACAATTCTTGCTCCTTCACCAACAGCTTCGGCCACCCATGATTCAATTCTCTCCGCTTCTTTGGCATGAATCATTGCACTGACCATTGTATCTTCATCCAATGGATCACCGACTTTCACATGATCGGTTAATTCGCTGAAGCGATTGCTGAATTGTTCGTAAATTGATTCATGAATAAAAATCCGCTGCAACGAGATGCAGACTTGGCCTGCATAAGCATATGCCCCTTCAACACAGCGGGCAAGAATCGGCTCTAGGTTTGCTGTGGGTTCAACAATTACCGCAGAGTTGGATCCAAGTTCAAGCGTTACTTTGCGTAAGCCGGCTTTTGCTTTAATTTCTTTTCCAACTTCCGGGCTACCAGTGAAGGTAACTTTTTTAATCAGCGGGTGGGTAGCAAGAATATCACCGAGTTCACTGCCGCTGCCTGAAACCACTTGAAGGGCGCCATCGGGAAGACCCGCTTGCTGGAAGATTTCTGCGATTTTTAAAGCGCTTAACGGTGTCTGGTTAGCTGGTTTTAATACAACGGTGTTGCCAGCGGCGAATGCAGGTCCCAATTTATGGGCGACTAAATTGAACGGAAAATTGAACGGGGTGATGGCGGCAACAACACCGAGCGGTTCCCGCCATGTCATTCCAAGCCGATTTTCCCCCCCGGGTGCTGCGTCCATCGGAATCGTTTCACCGTAAATCCGTTTTGCTTCTTCGCCGGCAAATTGATAGGTTGCAACAGTCCGGTCAATTTCAGCCCGTGCGGCTCGAATCGGTTTGCCCGCTTCGAGTGCAATGATTTTTGCCAGTTCTTCTTTGTTTTCCTTTATCAGTCCTACAACGCGATATAAGATTTCTGCTCGTTTGTATGCCGGCATTTCTCGCATCTCTTGAAAAACCTTATGGGCGGTTTGGATTGCTCCATCCACATCATCCCGATCTGCTTTGCTGATGTTGGCAAGCAGCTCGCCGCTGTACGGAGAATACAATGGATAAGTCCGCTCTTTGACAAGCCACTTTCCGTTTAAAAATAAACCTTTCGTTTCCACAGCTTTTCCTCCTCATTTCGGATTTACAGTCAAATATCCATTTTCACTAATTAAATTCGAGCCGTTAAATCGATAATCCTTTATTTCCCGGAATATTCCTAGCTAGAAAATGCCCGAGAAAGAAGGAAATTTGTTTGAAAAGTGGAATAAAAAAGGAAGAAGGGGATGATTGTATGTTCGAGACCATCATTACGCCAAGAGTGTCGGAAACAGACGGCGCCGGTCATATCAATAATACCACGATACCTGTCTGGTTTGAGGCTGGAAGGGAAGAAATATTTAGATTGTTTAATCCAGATTTATCGTTTCACGATTGGCGGATGGTTGTTATCCATTTTAACGTCGATTTTCTTCGGCAACTTTATTATGGAAAAAGAGTAACCGTAAAAACGTGGATCAAAGAAATCGGAAATACAAGCTTGAAGGTTTACGAAGAAATTCATCAGGAAGGCAAATGTTGTGCTAAAGGATTGGCCGTCTATGTGAATTTTAATTTCTCAATGCAAACGACAGAGAGGATCCCTGATACAATACGAGCAGAGCTGGAAAAACATTTGCACACATTGGATGTTTGACTGCCCAAACCAAAAAGAAACGGGTTTTGCCCGGGTATTCTTAGTAGATTTCCAATTTTCTTAGCTTGTAAAACCTATATAGATTTTTCAAGGTCACTTTAATGATGGAGTAAAGTGGAATCGCAATCAGGATGCCGATAAAGCCGTACATTGATCCTGACAACAGCAGCAGAAAAATAACAGTTAAAGGATGCAGATCAAGTCGGTTTCCCATCACTTTCGGCGTAACGAGGTTGCCATCAAGCTGTTGCGCGATCAAGGTGACGACAATCACTTTTAATACCATAAAGGGTGATTCGATTAGCGCAACAAGAACAGCTGGAATAATGCCGATAATCGGTCCGATAAATGGTACAACCGTTAAGATCATAGCAAAAAATGCGAGAATCAGGCTGTTGTTCAACCCGATAATCAGAAAACCAATGTAAAGAAAGATTCCATCGGCAACGGCAATAAGAAGCTGGCCGACTATGTAAGTGGATAAGGTTTTATCAATGTCCAGTAAAATTCGGTTCCCTTCTTCTACGTGATTTTCGGGAAGATAGTTTAATAATCGGGGTCGCATTTTTTCATCGTCCCGCAATAAATAAAAAACAATAAACGGAACCATCCCGAAAATTGCGGCAATATTGGTTATCGTTGAAACGATATTTAGGAGATTTTTTTCAATTAAATGATAGAACGATTGGGAATAGTCATTGACCCGTTTCTCGATTTTACGTATGGAATCATTGCCAAATACATGGCCGCTCATGTTCTTGGATTGATCTGAAATTTCGCCCACTTTCTCTGGAAATTGATTGGTAAGCTGTTGAATCTGGCCGGAAATGGTTGCGCTCGTCATTTGAAAAAGGAGGTAACCGCCACCAATAAAAACAAGAAATGTTAGGAGGATACTCGCTGTTTTGTTTAAATATTTGCTTAGGAATCGTACAAGCGGCCGCATCAAGTAATAGAACAGGCCTGAGAGCGTCATCGGAAAAAAAACGGTAGAAATCATTTTTTGAAAGGGCGTTAAAAAATAGTCTATTTTTCCGGCTAGAAAAATAATAAGCAAGATGAAAAGGATTCCGCTTGCATACATGAAAAATCGTTTCTGAATCCACATAGGTTACCCCCGAAGCATTGATCTTTCTCTTTAACTATCCTTTTTTTAATGGAAGTAAACTATGAAATTGAAAAAACCCTGGCTTTGCCAAGGGTTTTTACTCTCAATCAACTTAATAGGGAAAGCCATATGGGGAATATGGCTGCATCGGCATACAGCAAGGATCAAAGGCTGGCGGATAACAGCATGGATCGAAAACAGGTCCACAGCAAGGATTTACCATTTGAGGACAGCAAGGACTAAACATCGGCATAGGATAGCAGCATTGTTCATAACCATACTGCGGCATATAGGTTGGACAAGTTGGCGCAGTGGGCATGGCCATTTCTTGCATCGGCATCATCGGTGCAGTAGGCACTGGCTGTGCAGGCACTACAGGTGCTGTTACATAGGGCTTTTTTTCCATTTTTATCGCTCCTCTAGAAGTTTAAATTCAAAAATAGTGTATGTATCAAAAAAGCGGAGGAATAGACAGATACCCAGTTTTGGGAAAAAGTACAGGACATTTCAGATAAAGTATACTATAACAACATTATGTTAACTTTTTTG
>JAKACS010000094.1 GCA_021821235.1 Bacillota bacterium | reverse complement strand
TGAAGAAATAGGGGAAGAATAGTATTTACTTTTTTATTTTATGAGCAAACAAGCCCTGCCGAAAAAGGATCGGCAGGGCTGTTTCATGAACTTAATGGTTGTTTTTCCGTCCGCCGGTAGCGGTCCCTTCTTTTGCATGTGCTTCATGTTCTGCGACGATTTGCTCAGCAGGAATATGATTGTTTTTCTTTGGAGAATTAATCCGGTTTCGATGTTTTTTACCCATCGTGCATTTCCTCCTTTTCACAAAAATGAAACAAAATGCTTTTCTTTATCTTCTCTCGATGAGAAAAAGATATACGATAAGAACAAGGTTTTTTCTTGGTAAACATTATGATATAGTGAAAAAGCAAAGCGTATCTTCTTTAATCAGAAACAGGAGGAATCATTATGAGTATACATATTGCAGCAAAAGAAAATGAAATTGCAGAGACCGTATTGTTGCCGGGTGACCCGCTTCGTGCAAAATACATAGCAGAAACATTTTTGGACAACGCTACATGTTACAACGAAGTACGGAACATGTTTGGATATACCGGAACATATAAAGGAAAAAAAGTATCAGTGCAAGGAACAGGAATGGGTGTTCCATCCATTTCAATTTACGTGAATGAACTGATCCAGAGCTATAATGTCCAAACGCTTATCCGCGTGGGTACATGCGGTGCGATCCAGAAAGATGTCAAGGTGCGTGACGTCATCCTAGCGATGTCAGCATCGACGGATTCTCAAATGAACCGCTTGACGTTCAATGGAATTGATTATGCGCCGACGGCCGATTTCGAGTTAGTAAAGAAAGCTTATGATGCAGGGACGGAAAAAGGCTTGCACTTAAAGGTAGGCAATGTTTTTACAGCGGATATGTTTTACAATGACAATGCTGATTTGGAAAAATGGGCTCAGTATCAAATTCTTGCATTGGAAATGGAAACTTCCGCACTTTACACATTAGCGGCAAAATTTGGACGAAAAGCACTTTCGGTTTTAACAGTAAGTGATCATGTTTTAACAGGTGAAGAAACAACCGCAGAAGAAAGACAGCTGACATTTAATGAGATGATAGAAGTCGCACTGGAAAGCATCGTGAAATAAGGATTCCAAAATATGGCTCTTCCTAAAAAGGAAGAGTTTTCTATTTGTAAGTTGCAAGTTCACCTTCATAGTCATCCTAAATTTTTCTCGCTAGATTTCCTATCATTTGATGGTAAAATAGGAGAGTATGTAAAGAAATGAAATTAGGTGAAAGAAATGAAATTACAAAAACTATTGATTGTGATTGTGATTGGAAGTTTTGTTTTCGCTGCAGGCTGCAGCAGTCTCGAAGCAAGCGTTTTTAAACAAAATCAAGCAAAACAGCAAACGAAAACTGCTGAAAAACCATCTCAAAATGATCCGGGGAAGATGAAGAATCCGGAAGGGAAAATTCCGCAAAAACCCGATGTAAATGGATCACAAGATGAGTTGGCTCTCCCAGCCATGTACTTTAATGTAATCAAGCAAGTAGATGGCAAAAATCAAATTCAAAATCCCACTAATCCATTAGTTCTAGTTAACAAAGAATACGCATTATCTGATCAATTTGTACCGGCCGATCTTGTCCGCCCAAATGTGTCTTTTTCGTTTGGCGATCAAAAATTGGAGCAAAGCCTATTAAGAAAAGATACTGCTCTTGCACTTGAAAATATGTTCGCTGAAGCAAAAAAAGCTGGAATCGAGCTTTTTGCGGTATCAGGTTACCGCTCATTTAGCCGCCAAAAAACTCTTTTTGATGCCGAAGTCAGCAAGGTAGGGGAGAAGAAAGCAGAACAAGCGGTTGCAGTTCCAGGAACAAGTGAACACCAATCAGGACTAGCAATGGATATTGCCGGCAGATCAACTAACTTTTATTTAACGGCAGATTTTACAAACACATTGGAAGGCAAATGGCTTGCGGAAAATGCGCATCGATTTGGATTCATCCTGCGCTATCCGAAAGGAAAAGAGAATATCACTCATTATGAATTCGAACCATGGCACTTTCGTTACGTCGGTGTAAAAGCCGCAACGATTATCTATAAGCATCAATGGACATTGGAAGAGTATTTTCAAGAGGTGAAAAAAATCTAGTGACAAGGTCTGTCGATTTTAGCTTTTTTTTGTTAATTTAATGAAAAAGATGTTATTCTAATCAATAAGGATTTTATTCTTGAGTCATGGTTAATGAAAGTGGTGAAAGTATTGGACGAACAAAAGCATGAAAAAAATCAGCAAGGCAAGGACCAGGAGGAGCATGCTCAGACTACCAAATCGGGGTTCATTCGCATAAAGAAATTTCACTTTATCATGCTGCTCTTTTTAGCTGTTTTCTTATCTGCCGGTATTACCACCTTTGCCCTTGCTTTTGGTAAAGATAAGGTCGTCACCGTCGGAAAAGATCAATCAGAGTTTGATAAGTTATACACAGCGTTTGATACGCTAAAAAACGGCTATTACACAAAGGTTGACGATAAAAAATTAATTAATGGTGCGATCAATGGCATGGTTGACTCCCTTGGAGATCCATACTCGGATTATATGAACAATGAACAGGCGAAAAATTTTAAAAACACCATTTCTTCCTCCTTTGAAGGAATTGGTGCAGAAATTCAAGAAAAGGATGGACATATTGTCATTGTTTCACCAATTAAAGGATCTCCTGCCGAAAAAGCGGGTTTGAAACCAAATGATATCTTGTTAGCAGTGAATGGAAAAAGTTTGCAAGGAATGAATTCAACTCAGGCCGTTACGTTGATTCGCGGGAAAAAGGGGACAAAGGTAGAATTGACTATCCAGCGGCCTGGAACAGAAGCAACTGTAAAAGTCCCGATTATTCGCGATCAGATTCCGATTCAAACCGTTTATGGCGAAATGGTAGGAGATGGCATTGCAAAAGTTCAGCTTACAAGTTTTTCGAGCAATACATCAAAAGAGCTTGTAAAAACATTGAACGATCTGCAGAAAAAAGGCATGAAAGGCCTTGTACTGGATCTTCGGCAAAATCCAGGAGGGTTGCTCGATCAGGCAATTGACATTTCCAGTTTGTTTGTCCCAAAAGGGAAAGTGCTGTTTAAAGTTGAAGATCGGAATGGAAAAATAAAAGAATATACTTCACAAAATGATGGAACGCCTACGATGCCATTAGTCGTTCTAATTGACAAAGGCAGCGCCAGCGCCTCAGAAATTTTATCAGCAGCAGTTAAAGAATCTGCCGGCGTGCCGCTTGTGGGCGAAAAATCATTTGGCAAAGGTACAGTACAGACAGCACAGGATTTTTCAGATGGTTCTAATCTGAAGTTTACAATGGCAAAATGGCTCACGCCAAATGGTAATTGGATTCACAAAAAAGGAATTATGCCCGATTTTCCAGTGGCACTTCCGGATTATGCATCCTTGCCGATTATCAACCCGGACAAACAGCAAAAATTGTCGGATTCATCAGCAGATGTAAAAACAGCACAAAAAATGCTAAAGGCTTTAGGATACGATTCCGGCCGGGAAGATGGCTTTTTTGACGAAAAAACGCAATCTGCGCTGATTGCGTTCCAAAAAGCGCAAAAGCTGCCTGCAGATGGCGTATTAAAAGGCGAGACAACGCTGAAACTGATGGGTATGCTCCGTGATAAAATTCAAAAAAATGACACCCAGCTTCAAAAAGCAATCGAAGTCTTAAAAACTAGAATGAAATAAGCGCAGAAAACCTGAAAATTCCTAGACAGAGGAATCCTCAGGTTTTTTTCATTTTTGCCGGACAAGGCCGATGGTTTGAATAGGTGAAGGAAATCCTATAAAATGGACAGACAGATTGGATTGATTTTATGGGGTGGTATGTTGAAACAAATCATTCAATTCGATAATTTATTGCAGGAAAAAATCACCACTTTTGAAACGAGACTTGAAAAAATTTGTGTTGAACTTTGCCAAACTTATCAAGCGAAATTTGAAAAATCCGGGAAGTGTCTCGTCATTGAATTAATCCGGATTCAAAATGGGAAAAATGCTGATCAGATAGATGTTTTTGAAGATAATTACGAATCGTTTATTGAAATTGGGATTGAAATGGAAACGGAATACTATCCAAATGGATATATCCCGATTTGGAAGGTAAAAACCGAGTGGTTTCAAAAAATGGGGTATTTAACACATCACAATGAAGAGGAAATCCGACACATCCTTCATTCAATGGTTGCAGAAATGCTCGAAGATAAAAATGAACCGCAGTGAATGGGAAGCTGTTTCATCCATATCAGTGAATGATTATTTGCAATTCAGGTAACGCTTTTAATAGCTCATGTCCTGAAGTGGAGTGATTCCAATGAGAAAAGTGGCATTCGTTCTTATGTTTATTCTTTTATTTGCCAAAAGCAGTATTGCGGTCAGTGCGGAAACCATTCAATTAAAAATTGAAATGCTTCCTTGGTCAGAAGTCAATCAGTTGCTGCCAAAATACTCAAAATTTGTTGTTATTGATGTGGAATCAGGGAAAAAGTTTCGCGTTCAACGCCGGGCAGGGAGCAGTCATGCAGATGTGCAGCCGCTTACTGCAGAAGATACCCGAATCATGAAGCAAATCTATAACGGAAAATGGAGCTGGAAACGCCGGTCTATTTATGTAATTTATCACGATCAATGGATCGCAGCGTCGATGCATGGGATGCCGCATGGTGCCGGTGCACTGAAAAATAATTTCCCCGGCCATTTTTGTATTCATTTTTATGGAAGCAAAACCCATCGAACTAAAATGATGGATTTGGCACATATGCTGATGGTCTATAAAGCTGCTGGGAAGCTTGATGAGTATTTAAACCAGGCTGATCCGTATGAGGCCGTCCACGCTTATATTGCCGGCATTAAGCAGCAAGATGAACGAATTGTTTCAGGTCTGTCCTTGCAAACTTTTGCTTGGAAGCAAGTTCTCTCGGAGATTGATACGATAAAAATAACGAGGCTGGCTTTATTGCCGCCAGAAGATTTAACCGAAGAAATGAATTTGCAGGTTCCAATTGAGCTTGATTTGGTGCAGCAAAATAAAGGACAGCTACAATTTAAAGGAACGCTGCGTTTGCTGCGGTTTTCGCCAATTGAGCGCTGGAAAATAGACTCCGCGGATTTTTTCCGGCAGCTTGAACTGCAGCTATGATTCCATCGGGGAAAGTTGACTTCTAATAACAAACCAAAAACACCTCTACATTAAAGTAAGTCTGAAAAGGTAAGAGGTGTTTTTTTAACGTTTAAATTGACTTTTCTCCAAATTTAATAAATGTTCGCTCGTCCTCGATCAGGCCGCATGCGGCACATTGCACTTTCCTTTCAGGACCGTTATATGGTAGGTGAAATGGTGCAAGCTCACCTTCATGATACTCGTTCACCACCATTCCTGTTTGCGGATCCAGCTTTACAGCCATTGGAACTTGTTGAATAATATTAAAACGGCTCCGGTTTGTTTTGCAGTTTGGGCATCGGTAAGGTAAATTCGACAATTTCATCCAACTCCTTTTTACGTTTAGTTTTTGCATAAGACTTGCAAATATGTAACAATGCTAATGAGAATAAGAACGGGGTGGAGAAAGTTGAATAATGAGAGTTTGGATTATGATTTTTTAGTACGGGAATATCAAACATTGTGGAAAAATCGCAACCTGATCGGGGATGACAATCGTAGTGAAACGAGTTTAAAACAATTGATCACAAAAGAGCTTCTCGATGAGTATTCCCATCCAAGAGTAAGAAAAAGTCGGTATGAAAAGTATTATTCTTCCGTAAAGAAAATTTTGGCATCTGCTATGATGCCAGAAGTGAAGCTTGCGCTAATCCAACTGTATGATAAACAAATGGAGGAGTTAGGTGAGTGAAGAAGCAGGTTGGGGAAACGCGCGGTTGATAAAGGGAAACAGGATGCTATGAGCGAAGTCATTAGAATGAATAGTATGAACTAAATTAGAGGCAGCCGCCAAAAATACTGCCTCTTTCATTATGTCTCTTCTTTTTTCGCCCGAATTTGCACTTTTGCTTTTTGGTTGATTTTTTCTGCTGCAGCTTTGCCGATATCACCTTCGTAGCTTGTGCCAATGTTTAATTTTCCTGAAAGATCTTTAATGCCAAGCTGTCCAAAATTATTGGCATAATCGAGCTTTTCAATTACTACTTTCTCAATTCTCATATTTTCAATATGAATTGTTGGCGGTTCTTCCTTCTTTTCTGGCATGGGTGCTTGTTGCGGATTGCTTTCTTTTTGGTTTTCTTTTATAAGGTTTTCCATCTTGGATACTTTCTTTTCCAGCTCCGTTAGTCTTCTGACAATCCTATCCTTTTTTTTAGAAAAGCGATTAAAGAATCGCATAGCACGCCCCTAGTCGGATGATGATTCAAATGAAATTGGAATCATTTCCATATCTTCTGCCTTAAACGGCATGGTAATCACTAAAACACCATCTGCCACTGCACTAGTGCTTTGATCAGGAAAAATCGGAAATGGGAGCGTTATCTCCTTTTTAAACTTGCGGTTTACTCTTTCTTTTAAATAGTATTTTCCGCTTGCCTGTAGTGCCTTTAGTTCTCCGGAGACAACGATCGACTGTTCGTAAATGGCAACTAGGACTTCATGCTTTTTTAAGCCGGGGATTTCCATTTCAACAATAAGAAAACCGTCTGATTCGAATAAATCACATTTTGGCGCATATTCTTGCGGGAGGGAAAACGGATTCCCCATATTGCCTGTTTCTTTTGCTTGGGCTGTTTTTTCTGTAAAAATTTGATTCCAAAAACCTTGAGCTTGGTATTGCTGGGCGAGATCAAGCCACTGCTTTAATTTGTCAATTTCCATAAAATCACCCCATAAGATGATTGTTACTTTCATCATATTTTCTTATTAGAAAAAAATGCAAAAAAAAACCGACGCTGTTTAAATTTCAGTCACGTCTATTTGTGAAAATTGCATATCGATGTTTTTCGCTATACGTACTTCAAGGATTCCATCGCGATAATTGGCCGCCGCTCCTTTTTTCCTGACGATTGCAGGAAGGGTGATCGAATGTTTATCCTCATATTCGGGAATATGTTCAACTAGCAGCTTATTGGAGGTATGGTAAATCGCCATCTGCTTTAACCATTCTTCATTTTTAATCGGAATCCGTACAAAAACAAAATCGTGGGTTTCAAAGGTGTCCGATTGCAGCGCATCGTGGGTTTGCTGAGAACCGGTTGGTGATTGGAATTGATTAAACATTTCTTGAGGATTCATCATTCCTTTCATCGTTCCAGGTATCATTTTTTCCATGATGTTCTGAACGTAATTGTCGATTTCTTCCGGTTTCATTTTTTGCAGCATGTTTTTTGATTCTTTATTAAACGGGAAAAGATTCCACGGAAACATGTCGATTCATCCTTTCAGCCAATTTAAAATTGGTTTGAAATAGGTGCAGAAGGGTTTGCAATTTGATCCTGGTCACTTACGTCAAAATCAGCAACTCCGTTTGCTGAAACAGAACCGTTGGGAGACAGATCACCAAAGGCCATATTAGTGCCAACCCACTTGGCGTTCGCTGTGTGGCTGTTATGGACAGCAGGACCAAAGGCCATATTGGCATTATTGTTGAGTGCATTTGTTTTTATATTAAAAATATTGATTTGAAAAGGCATTTTGTTTCAGTCCTTTTACATTTGATTTGAAAGGACGTTTGCCGGATTTGCGATGTCGCCCATATCGTTTACGTCCGGATCAATAAAAACATTTTCCATTGCCGCTGTTGGTGGAGCAAAATCACCGTAGGATGCATTATGACCCTGGGACTTTGAATTGGCGGTAGGGGCGTTATGAAGGGCTTCACCAATATTTATCGACCCGTTATTCGAAACGCTATTGACTTTTAAGCTGAAGATGTTGATTACAGTCTGCATCCTGTCACTTCCTTTGTTGATCTTATCCCATAGTATGCAGATAAGCGCCCATTCGTTATTAAAACTTATCGGCATCAATAGAAATCGTCAAATAAATATTTGCATATCTTGAGAAATATTTTTACCATAGAGGTAATGAGTGAATAAAAATGGGTATTGCGAGGTTATCGTTAGTGAAGGAAAAAATCGCACTGATTACCGGCGGGTCAGCCGGAATAGGGAAAAGAACAGCCATATATTTAGCCAAACAAGGATACCAGCTGGCAATCAACTATCGGCAAAGCGAATCGGAAGCTTTTTCCTTGGCAAAGCATCTGACAGATACTTATGGAACGAAAAACTACTGTTTTCAAGCCAATGTAGCCAGTGAAAAAGAATGCAGCCAGATGGTTGAGCAGATACTTTCTGTTTTTTCCTCCATTGATATCTTGATTCATAACGCAGGTCCATATATTCATCAGCGGAAAAAAATGACCGAATATACTTTTGAGGAATGGGATTATTTGGTGAACGGAAATTTGGCATCTGCCTTTTACTTAGCAAAACTGATCATTCCGCTTATGCGGGAAAAAAAGTGGGGAAGAGTGATTACATTCGGTTTTGATCGGGTAGAGACGGCACCTGGCTGGATTTATCGCTCGGCATTTGCAGCTGCAAAAACAGGTTTGGCATCGCTAACGAGAACGATTGCCCTTGAAGAAGCTGAAAATGGAATCACAGCCAATATGGTTTGCCCAGGCGATATTACAGCGGATTGGAAAGAAAAGGATATAAGCGATGCTGCTGTATATGATGGGCAATCACCAGTGGGGAGACCGGGAACAGGAGAAGATGTTGCACGGGTGATTGCGTTTCTGGCGGATGAGCAATCAAGCTTTATAACAGGAAGCATTATTCCAGTTACAGGGGGCGCTGATGTTCTCAGCAAAAGAATGAAAATTTGATCACTGCCGATCAAGTGATATTTCATAAAATAGTCAAAAACAACTGTGTAAAAGTTAGAATTGCCTGAATAAAA
>JAKACS010000093.1 GCA_021821235.1 Bacillota bacterium | reverse complement strand
CTCAATATCTTGGCGGAAACCTAGAAACTCCACCATTTGCTCAACCCCAACGCGGGCAGCCAGCTGTTGGCACTGCAATAAAAGAGGACCATCTCCCGCCAGCAAGAGTTTTGCTTCTGGGATCTGGTCCTTTATTTTTGCCAATGAATTAAGTAAAAGCTGTTGGTTTTTGTTTTTATTCAATTCAGCCGCGTAAAACAGTAAGAAATTTTGCTCATTGTAGCCATATTTTTGTCTTAATAGCCGTTTCTGATCGCGGTCTATCGGATGGTAGCGGTCGGTATTAACCCCGACCCCATGGACATGCCGGATTTGGCCTGCTTTAAACCGGTGCCGCTTCGCGAGCTGGAAATCCTCCTCATTAATCGTAATCAAACAATCTGTCACACTTGAGAGAATTTTTTCAATCGGATAGTAAATAAGCCAGTTCATGAATGGTGCCCCGCTAAAAAAATGAAAACCATGGGCGGTGTAAAGAACTTTTGTGCCTTGTTTTCTTGCTTTTCGGGCTGCTAAACGGCCAAGAGCCCCACCCATTGGGGTGTGGCAGTGGATCAAGTTATATCGATTTTGGTCAATAAGTTCTTTCAGTTGATAATATGCCTTGGCATTGTCTTTATGAAACGGGGACCGCTTGATTGGAAGAGAGTACTTTTTATCGGCAAATGGAAGCTCCAAAGTGCCTGCTGCTGCGATATGTACTTCCCATCCCTGCTCTTTAAACCATTTTAAATAAGGAAGATGAAATGCTTTAAAATGATAATCGACAGTAGCAACAAAAAGAACTTTTGGAGCCATGTTGATCAGCCTTTTGTCCGCTCTTTCATCAGTTCTTTTTCGAGAACCTCTGAAAGGTAATGAATTAACTCTGGGCGCAAATCCTCACGCTGTAAGGCAAACTCAATCGTTGTCTGAATAAAGCCCTTTTTTTCGCCGACATCATAGCGCGTTCCTTCAAAATCATAAGCATAGACCGCTTCATATTGATTCAATGTCGAAATCGCATCGGTTAATTGAATTTCACCGCCGGCTCCTGGACGTTGCTCGCCTAAAATTTCAAAAATTTTCGGGCTTAAGATGTAGCGTCCAAGAATGGCGAGATTGGACGGTGCTTCTTCCTGCTTCGGTTTTTCAACAAGGTTGTTGACACTGTAAAAACGTTCGCCGATCGCCTGGGCATCAACAATCCCGTAGCGAGAAACTTCCTCATCTGCTACAGACTGTACACCTAGAATGGAAGCATTATACCTTTCATATTGCTCCATTAATTGCTGAAGGCACGGTTTTTTCGCCCGGACAATATCATCGCCGAGCAGTACCGCAAACGGCTCATCGCCAATGAATTTACGCGCACACCAAATCGCATGCCCTAACCCTTTTGGCTCTTTTTGGCGGATATAATGAATGTCTACTAGTTTCGACGATTTTTGAACTTCGTCGAGTAAATCCATTTTCCCTTTTTCTAATAGATTGTGTTCAAGTTCAAACGAATTGTCGAAGTGGTCTTCTATTGCCCGTTTTCCTTTCCCGGTGACAATGATAATAT
Source organism: Bacillota bacterium (assembly GCA_021821235.1). The sequence continues at coordinate 7,485 of JAKACS010000093.1, read as the reverse complement.
CTTCAATCCCAGAGGCAACAGCTTCTTCGACAATATATTGGATCGTCGGTTTATCGACAATCGGCAGCATTTCTTTCGGCATTGCTTTTGTGGCCGGAAGGAATCTCGTTCCTAATCCGGCTGCAGGGATAATGGCTTTTCGTACTTTCATTTTTCGTACACTCCTTTAAACAGAAACAGATAATAATGGTTTCGTGATTGCTTTATGATTGGCAAGATGGATCAGTTTTTCCTTTAGTTCCTGTTGTTCCATCGTTTCAAACGTTGCAATTATTTCTTCAATTTCTTCTAAAAAGATTTCTGCCTTCTTGCCAATATAGATTTTTGGATAGATCTGCTGTTCATGGACTTCATCCGGCTTCAGCAATTCTTCAAACAGTTTCTCCCCTGGCCGGATCCCTGAAAACTCTATACCAATCTCTTCAAGTGTGTTGCCTGACAGCTTAATTAAATTTTTTGCCAAATCAACGATTTTAACAGGATCACCCATGTCCAGTACGAAAATTTCGCCGCCTTTTGCTAACGCACCTGCCTGAATCACAAGTCGCGACGCTTCAGGAATCGTCATAAAATAGCGTACCATATCCGGATGGGTGACGGTAACCGGTCCGCCTTTTTCAATTTGCTTTTTAAATAGCGGAATGACGCTGCCGCGACTGCCAAGAACATTTCCAAAGCGGACGGCAACAAATTTGGTGTCACTTTCTTGATCCAAGTGCTGGATCATCATCTCGGCAAGGTGCTTTGTTGCCCCCATAACGCTCGTCGGATTGACCGCTTTATCGGTTGAAATCATTACAAATGTTTTCACACCGTTCCAACTGGCCGCTTGAGCAGCATTGATTGTTCCAATTAAATTATTTTTCACCGCTTCCTCTGGATTGCCTTCCATTAATGGAACATGCTTATGGGCAGCAGCATGGTAAACAACATCAGGATGACAAGTGCACATTACCGCCATCATTTTCTTGGCATCTTGCAAGTCGGCGATGACGGGCACAATTTGCGTTTTCAAATTGGCGCTTCGTTCTTTTAATTCCATTTCGATTGTATAAATGCTATTTTCACCATGACCAACCAAAATGAGTTGTTTTGGATGAAACTGAACAATTTGCCGGCAAATTTCCGAGCCAATCGATCCGCCTGCTCCCGTAACAAGTACCACCTTATTTGTAATATATTCCGAAATGCCTTCGATGTCCAATTGAACCGGTTCTCTACCCAATAAATCTTCTACTTCGACATCGCGAAACTGCTGAACCGATAGTTTGCCTGTCATTAAGTCCTCAAGCATCGGTAAAATTTGTGTTTTTGCTGTTGTTTTGGCACATTCTTGAAAAATAACATTCAGCTCTTTTCGGCTAAGCGAAGGGATCGCAATCACAATACGATCAATAGATAATTCTCTGACAACCCGCTCAATTCCTGCTACACCGCTAATGACTGGTAGCCCTAGAATATCAAGCTTATGCTTTTTTTCATCATCATCAATGAACGCGACAGGAAGAAGTCCTGCATCGTTATTGTTTTTCAATTGCCTCGCCACCATCATTCCTGCCGATCCGGCACCGACAATCAGCGTTCTTTTTTGGTTGTTTGCTTGATTGAGAACGGAATCGCGATAAATTCGCCAACAAAAGCGCGATCCGCCAATCAGCAGAATGTTCAGCAGCCACGTAACCATCAACATGCGAAAATAAATCTGCAAAAAAAACAGCTCCTGGATGATTCCAGCAGCAACTAAGGAAAAGGTGACGGTTTTCATAATGATCATTAGTTCTCCGACACTGGCGTATTCCCATGCTTTTTTGTAAAGCCTGTATCTTACAGAAAAATAATGATGACTGCCCAAGATTGCGATCGAACTAATCACAACTGGAAACGTAAGAACAAAAATAGTCGCATTCACTAGAAAATGACTAAAATAAATGGCCGTTAGTACAATACATGAATCAATAAGGATAAAAAACGATAATCTTTGCCTGTATGTCATGCCCTCTCCCCCTTCAATGGATCATTAAAATTTTAAGAATGCTCTCCAAGCAACTGGAGCCCATTATTAAAATTTTTATGAATTAGTGGGCATCTAACCCTCCCTCACATCACACTCTTGACGACTGGCGTCTAAGGTTTTTGAAACCCACAGCATGACCGAGTGCCTCCATTGATAATGGTAAGGAGACATCACCAAACGTTCTTTTAAAAGAACGATTTGAGTAAAAAAAATTATTGATTCATCACGACGCCGACCAGTTTTGCCTTGGCAAATTCCAAAACTTTCTTAACTTCGGCTGCTTTTTCAAACTTTGTCTTTCCGTTCTGAACAACAAGAATAACGCCATCAACTTGATTGGCTAAAAGCTTTGTATCGGTCACTTCCAATAAGGCGCATGAATCAATTAAAATAACATCATATGGAATCAGCTTTTCTTTCAAAAGACTGTGCATCATCTGCGAACCCAACAGCTCAACCGGATTCATCGGGATATGGCCACTTGTTAAAACATCAAGCCGGCCAATTTCTGTATGATGAACAGCCTCATCAAATAACACTCTTCCTGTTACTACTTCTGTTAAGCCAGCCGAATTATCCAGTTTAAAAAAAGAATGAATCGATGGATTTCTTACATTTCCGTCAATGATCAATACTTTTTCCTTCTGCTGGGCGATAGAAACAGCTAAATTTACCGCTGTCGTTGATTTCCCTTCTCCCTCACTTGCGGACGTGATTAATAAAGTTTTACACTGCTGCCCTGCCATTGAAAACTTAAGATTTGTATGAATCATCCGAAATTCTTCCGAGATAATTGAATCCGGATGCGAGTATGTGATAATCGTTCGTTTCTTTGAAGCGGCGCTTGCTTTGCGCTTATTTATAACCAATCGGCTCTCCCCCTAGCTCCAGATCCAGCCGGATGCTGTTTTTCCGTTTGATATTCTTTTTTTTCATTTTTGAAACCTTGCCAAGCACCGGCAAGCCAAGCAGTGTCTCAATTTCGCTTTCAGAACGAATCTTGTCGTCCAGCGATTCGAGCAAAAAGGCAAGCCCAATTCCGGCTCCCAAACCAAAAACAAGAAACAAAGTGATTTTGTTATTTTGATTTTGATTCATCGGCACCGAATTAATCTTGGCTCTTGAGAGTAACCGAATATAATCTTTGCCAATGATCGTTGGAACTTCTTGTTTAAAAATTTCGGCTGTCTTATCAGCAATTTTCGCCGCAAGAACCGGATTCGTATCGAAAACATTGATACTGACAACTTGCGAATTATCAATACTGTTAACGGAAATCTGCCCGGCTAATTGATCGGAAGTACGGTTGAGGCGCAGCTCTTTACTCACTTTATCCAAAATAGTGGAATCTTTAATAATGACTTGAAGCGTTTTCCGCGATTCTTCATCTGCCCCGATGATAATTCTCGAGGATGTTTGATAAGTCGCAGTTTTTGCTGATTGGCTGAAATAAATACCCGCCATTGCCGCCAATAGCGTGACAATGGCGATCACCCAAAGCCGCCTTTTCAACACCGTATACAATTCTTTTAAATTAATTTCTTTTGTTTTTCGCTTTTCCGGATTGTTGATCTGGCTAAGGTTATACATGGAATCACCTTTTCAAAAGATTTTTCGTTCTAGATAAAGAACAAATTGAACAAAAAAATAGCATTATTTCAGCAATATGTCGATTTATTTGAACGCGTTGTGAAAATCACACTTTATATTTTATAGAGTAGTTCTTTATAACGAACATGTCAATATGTTTTTAAACATTACACGCTTACTTCGAGTTGTTTTGTTAGGAGTTGACGAAATAGTCCTTTTCGTTCTGCCGCCAATTGTTGAAACGGGCCTTGTTGAATGATCTCTCCTTGTTCTAAAACGATGACCTGATCGGCATTTCGAATCGTCGACAAGCGGTGAGCGATCACAATGATTGTCATTTGCCCCCTCAACTTTTCAAGCGCTTCCTGAATTTTACTTTCATTCTCCGTATCCAGTGCACTTGTCGCTTCATCAAGGACAAGAATGGACGGATGGCGGAGGATTGCCCGAGCAAGAACAAGCCGTTGCCGTTCGCCGCCGGATAGTTTTACGCCGCGATCACCAATAAGTGTATCAAGTCCATGAGGTAGCTCTTTTACAAAATCACATGCAGCTGCAAACTCAAGCGCCTTCCAAATTTGCTCCTCGCTTGCCAGTTCGTTCACCTTGATCAAGTTTTCCCGAATTGTCGAATTAAACAAAAACGGATCCTGGGGGACATAGCTAATCGATTTCCTTAAGGACAGCAAATTTTCATCTGTAAGCGGATGACCATCCAGCAGTACAGCACCTGTTTCCGGCCGGTTTAATCCCATTAATAAATCGATTAATGTGCTTTTTCCAGCCCCTGACCGGCCTACAATGGCCGTCATTGAATTAGCCGGTATGGTTACATTGATATTTTGCAAGGCATATACAAAACTGTTTGGATCATAGCGAAAATTGACATCGCGGCATTCGATCCCCTGTTCCATTGAGAATGCTTTTACATTGTTTTCATATACGCCAATTACTTCCTGAGCACCAAGGCATTGTTTTTGCATATCAAGCAATGCCTTAAAAGAGGGTGATAATGAACTAAGCTGTTCTAAATTTGCTTGAATTCCGCTAAATCTAGGCCAAAGCCGCGAGAAGATCATCGTAATTAAAATAAGCTGTGCTGGCTGGGCGTTAAGCATTTTAATTGAAATAAATAGAAATAGAGCTAGTAAGAAAGCCGACACTGCCTTGTATGTAAATTGAGAGATTGTATTCAATTCTACTAACTTTACAATGTTCCGTTCAATTCGCTGATTTAGCTCACGAAACCAAGAAAAATGAGCTTGCTCCAACATATTGCTTTTAATTTCTTTTATCCCATTAAAATGATCTGTAATCCCCGCTTGAAACAGTTGTGATAATTCGTATGTCTCTTTCCCAATCGTATTGGATTTTTTGATAAATTTTCGCAATAAAAAAAGAATCGCAATTCCAAAAAACAAAACAAATAATGTTAGTTTCGTTGACAGCCAAAAGGCAATCCCCAATTGAACGACGGCAAACACAATTGAGGTTAAGAATTGTAAAAAAATATTGGTTCCGGCGCTCACTCGTGTTATTTCATTTGTCATCAAGTTAATGATATCTGATTTGCGGTTCTGGATATAAAATCCCCAATTTGCCTGCAGCAATATTTTGTAAGTTTCTTCCCGCAAATGACGAATAAAACCTTGCTGGATTTTCACATTTAAAATCATTTGCTTTCGTTGTAAAAAGCTTTGCCCAACCATTAATAAAACATATATCGCCAAAATAAGGGTTAGACTTACCGATTTTGGAAAGAAAGAAGAAATCCAGGAAAACGTCGAAGATGGACTTGAACTGACACTTGCTACTCCTGATACATTGATGAAAGGAATCAAAAGTAGAATGCCAACTCCTTCAAACAAACTAATAAACACCATACCGATCAAGTTCACATAGAGGATTTTTCCGGCAAAGGAATGGATTTTTTTTGTAAAATAAAGGATTTGACTCATTTTTGATCCCCCTATGATATCGCATGGTTCCTTGTTCTTCTCCACATCCACAAAAATGGCCGTAAAGGAAAATATAAAAAATGCAGTGCTTTTGGCAGCGGCAATGTTTCCGCATCTGCCGGATATGGATAAAAAAAACTGCCAAGAAAGAGAATCTTCTGCTGAACAGACATCAGCGAGAACAAATGACGTTTATGGTGAGCGGCTACTTCTTCTGGAATAGGCTCTGAATGCAAATTGACCATTCTTTCGAGGTAAAATAGCGCTTCTTGTGCCAATTTTGTCGGCTGTTTTCTATTTGTGAATGGCTGAAAAACTTGAGGGATGCAACTCCCCAGCAATTGCGATGATAGGATCATTGCTTGAGCGCTAATATCGTGATAATGATATTTCTTTAGTAATTCATTTAAAAAATGCCAATTAAGTTCTTTTTGCAGTAATTGATCAATATCTACTAACCATCGCAGCCGTGACCAACCATGGCGCGCGCCGTGAGAGACTAAAAATAAAAATAAATCCTCATTTCCTAATTCAGAGCAGTTGGCTAATAAACCCTTTTTTCTTCGATTCCATAGTTCATCAAAGCTTGGTTCCTTCCCTGGGCCGGGATTTAATCTCCAATGAACTTCAAGTTTGCTATTTCTTTTTGGGTGAAAATAGGTAAAATGATGGTGTCGCCATTTCCAGTCACTTAAAACCGTTTGGATATAGTCATCTTTTTCATAACCTTGATCAACAAGAAATTTGTCAACTTTATCCAAATCATGAAGGGAAATCATAACATCTAAGTCGCCAGATGTTCTTAACGAAAGATCTCCATAAAGCTCTGTGCCAAGAAACGGACCTTTTAAAAAAAGCAACCGTACTTGTTGTTCGGTTAACTGCTGATTCAAGCTTTCCATTTCAGCACTCAGCGTCAGCATCCGAAAGGTATTTTCTCGATACAATCGATCAATAACCTGATAGATTCGTTCGGGAATGAACGTTGAAGCCACTTTTTTTAGCTTAGGAGCCAATACCGGATAGACTCGGTGATGGATGACCAACTTTAAAAACAATTCCCAATTGATTTCGCTCCATTTTTCTGAAAACTTATCGAAATCTTCTTTTTTTAGAAATTCCAATAGTAGTTTTACTTCTTTTGGTACAGAATCAACATTCAGCCTGGAATTATTCCCCATTTTCATCTCCTCCAGCATGCGGATGGCTGATATTTCTCGCAAACTTCCCCACGACGACAAAGTCATCCTTTTCTTCTGCTCCCGTTATAAAAAACGGGCCGCTTCTTAACCAGGCATGGGCAATCATTTTTCCCGCTTTATCTTTCGCAGTACCAAGATAGAGTGTGCTTTCAATTCCGCGCCTTTCAAGCATTTTCATGGCAGCAATTGCTTTGACAAGACACATGCTTTCCCAAATCGTATTTCTGCTCATAATCTCGATTGCTCGGGAAACTTGACCAAGTCCTTTTTTATGTGACTCCTTTACGTAAAAGGACGTTTCCTCCATCTGTTCACCAAATGAAGGAGCAATCTTGGAAAACGGTATACTCTTCAACAGCCGAGCCCATCCCAAAAACACGAATGCCTCCAGCAGAATCAGCTTTGTTTGAATATCGAGGCTCAAAAAAATTTTCACTTTTTTCAATCCGCTCATTAGACGATACCTTCTTTAGTTCGGAAATTCACTATGTTGCCTCTGAGATGTCGATCAACCCTTCACGCGATAATTGTTCCAAAAAAGAAAGAACTTGTTCCTCACATTCGGACTGTTCGACTTGATAATCAGCCATAAGCGTTTCAACCAATTGATCCACACGGCTTTGATTCTCTAAAATATCCCAAATATGGCCGCCAAGTTTTCCTAAGTTGTAATATTTTCCGTTATCAATGCTCAACATGACTTTTTCCTCATTCATATCGC
>JAKACS010000092.1 GCA_021821235.1 Bacillota bacterium | reverse complement strand
ATGTGGCTTAAAAAAGGGGTATTGGCGTAAATGAAAAAGCACTTAACCGGACTAAGTGCTTTTTCGTTTTATTGTATCGGAATTTCTTTAAAATCTTCCGCAATATCTGTATGAGGGAAAACTTCCTTCGCTTCATTCACTAATTTTGTCCAAGCACTGCGATCATAGCGGGAGCTGATATGTGTGAGGCAGAGCGCTTTGCAGCCTGCAAGTTTGGCAATTTCAGCTGCTTGATGAGTGGTAGAATGAAAATAATCATGGGCGAGTTTTTCTTCACCTTTTGCAAACGTCGCTTCATGGATTAGCAAATCGGCAGCTTTTGCTAAAGCGACTGCATTTTGGCAAAAACGAGTATCACCAAGAATTGTCACAATTCTACCTTTTTGCGCTGGTCCGAGAAACTCACTTGATTCAATCACGCTGCCATCGTCCAATACAACCGGTTCCCCGTTTTTAATTTTTTTATAAATCGGTCCTGGTTTGATACCAACTTCCTTTAATTTATCTGCAAGCAGCATTCCCGGTTTGTCCTTTTCGACAATTCGATATCCATATGATCGAATGCCATGTTCGAGCAGCCGAGCTTCTACGCTGAATTGATCGTCGGCAAAAATGACGCCTTCTTCAATTTCGATGATTTTTAAAGGATATTTTAAATAAGTCTGGCTGATCGAGAGGCTCACCTTTATGTATTCTTCAATCCCTTTAGGGCCATATAAAGTAACCTCGCTCTCGCCGCCTTGAAATGAACGGCTTGACAACAAACCAGGAAGTCCATATAGGTGATCTCCGTGAAGGTGGGTAACAAAAATTTTTTCAATTCGGCGCGGCTTAATCGACGTATGTAAAATTTGGTGCTGGGTCGCTTCACCAACATCGAACAGCCAAATTGCCCCCCGCTCTTCCAATAATTTAAGGGCAATGGATGTAACATTGCGCAGTTTTGCCGGAACTCCTGCACCTGTACCTAAGAAAAAAATATCCACGAGAAAAACTCCTTTCGTTTGCAGCTATTCCTACTATACCATAAGTTGCTTTATCCGCTGCTTTGTCGCTAGTACGAACGCCACCCCGCTTGTTGCCAACCGTAATTTTGTACATGGATTGCATTATATTTGCGAAATCTATAGGAAACGGCTAAAATTTTGTATTTGTAAGGCAAAACAAAACGGCTTTATTTTTGCTACATAAGAATCTACTTGAAAAGAGGTCTTTATCGTGAGTCAAACTGAAAATATGACTTCATTAATTATGATATTCGGGGCAACCGGAGATTTAGCTAAGCGCAAACTTTTTCCTTCTCTGTATCGCTTATTTGAGAGAGGACGATTGTCTGAACAATTTGCCGTAGTTGGGGTGGCGAGACGACCTCTTTCGAACGATGAGTTTCAGCAGTCGGTAAAAGACTCCGTTCAATCGGCTTTAGGAAAAGACGAGAGAATCGATGAATTTGCTTCCCATTTTTATTATCATTCACATGATGTTACAAATTCAAGTTCCTACCAAACGTTGAAAACAATGGCCAATGAGCTTGATGAACATTACCATTTAGGAGGAAACCGGATCTTTTATCTAGCAATGGCACCTGAATTTTTTGGAACAATCGCCTTGCATTTAAAATCAGACGGCCTAACCGATGTAAAAGGCTTCAAGCGGCTTGTGATCGAAAAACCATTTGGCCATGATCTGGCTTCGGCAAAAGAACTGAACGAGCAAATCCGCACGGCATTTTCTGAGGATGAGGTGTACCGGATTGATCACTATTTAGGGAAAGAAATGGTTCGCAATATCGAAGTAATCCGGTTTGCCAACGCCATTTTTGAACCACTATGGAACAACCGCTATATTTCAAATATTCAAATCACTTCAAGCGAAACCCTCGGAGTGGAAGAGCGCGGGCGCTATTATGAAACAAGTGGAGCGCTTAGGGATATGCTGCAAAACCATATGATGCAAATGGTCGCCTTGCTTGCGATGGAGCCGCCAATCAAACTGTCAACTGACGAAATTCGCGCGGAAAAAGTAAGAGTGTTCCGTGCTGTTCGAAACATTGAAGGTGAAGATGTTCATCAGTACTTTGTCCGCGGCCAATATGGCGAAGGAACAATCGATGGGAAACAAGTACCCGCCTATCGCGATGAACCAATGGTTGACAAAGAATCAAATACGGAAACCTTTGTAGCTGGAAAAGTCATGATTGACAATTTCCGCTGGGCTGGAGTTCCATTTTACATCCGAACTGGAAAAAGAATGACAACAAAATCTACGAAAATTGTCGTTCAATTTAAAGATATTCCAATGAATCTTTATTATCAGACGGAAAAAGAATTGAATCCAAACCTGCTTGTCATTCATATTCAACCTGAAGAAGGTATCACGTTGCATTTAAATGCGAAAAAAGCCGGCGGTCATTTGGATGCACAGGAAGTAAAGCTTAGCTTTGCAAACAGTGGAGTGAATGCAATGAATACTCCTGAAGGATATGAAAAATTGCTTTACGACTGCATGCGCGGTGACGCAACAAACTTCACACACTGGGATGAGGTTGCCTACTCTTGGAACTTTGTTGATAAAATTTCAGCTGTTTGGGAAAAAAGCAAAGAAAACTTTCCGAACTATGAATCCGGTTCAATGGGACCAAAAGCGGCAGATGAACTTTTGGAAAAAGACGGCTTCTTCTGGTGGCCAGTAACAGATCTTGATATGGACAATTGCCAAGGAAAATAAAAGAAAAAAGCACATGTATGTATTTACACGTGCTTTTTTCATTCTTTTTCGTCTTTTTCGTGATCTGCATGTTTCGGAAAGGATCGTAAAAAATCTTTATTAAAGCTTGTTTCCGTTCCAATTTGATGTCCTGGATCCACATGATGCAGACCTGCTGGTTCAATAATATTTTTCCCATATTTTGAACGAAGTTCGGACATCGCCTTAAACAGCGGTTCTTTCTGGGCTTCTTTTTCAAACGAAAACAAATCAAGCTGTTTGAAAGCATGCTCTTGATCAACAAGATCAGAACCGGTGATTCCCAAAAGTCGGACGGGATCACCGTTCCAATGCTGTATCAACAGCTTTCTGGCATGCTGGTTTATCTCCTCTTTTTGACAGATGGCATTCGTAAGTTTTTTACTTCTCGTAATCGTTTTGCGATTTTTGTAACGAATCGTAATACTCAGCGTTGCTGCATAGACCTTTTTCCGTTTTAAGCGCGTTGAAACCTTCTCGGCTAACGAATCCAAAATTGAAAATAGCTCCTGTTGATTGGCAATATCTTTAGGCAAAGTCGTTGAGTTGCCGATGCTTTTAAAATCAGATACGGACTCGGGATCTACAGGCCGATGATCGATTCCGTTCGCCCGTTCCTTTAAGCGGATTCCATTTATACCAAGAAGTGCTTTGAGTTGAATTTCATTCCCATTTGCTAAATCTCCAATAGTATGGATTCCGATTGCAGCCAGTTTTTCTGCCGTTTTTGTGCCAATCCCGTGCATTTCGGCGGCAGATAACGGCCAAAGAATCTTCGCTACATCCCGTTTGCGAAGTACGGTAATGCCAAGTGGTTTTTTCATATCGGAAGCCATTTTCGCTAAAAACTTATTCGGTGCCACGCCAATACTGCAGGGCAAATCCAGTTCATTCAAAATTCGTTTCTGGATACTTTCAGCGATTTCAAGCGGTGCTCCAAGTTCAAAACTTCCGGTTATATCAAGGTACCCTTCATCAATGGAAACGGGCTCCACTAAGTGGGTATACTGTCTCAAAAGTACAAACATCCCAATCGATGCGGCTCGGTAGCGGTCAAAATTCGGCGGCTTCACAATTAACTGTGGGCATAGTTTTTTTGCTTCCCAAAGCGGCATTGTTGTTTTTACTCCAAACTTTCTGGCTTCATAGCTACATGTAACAATGATTCCCCTGCGTTCCTCAACATTTCCGGCAATCGCAAGCGGCTTTCCTTTTAAAGCAGGATCAAATGCCATTTCAACAGAGGCATAAAAACTGTTCATATCAACATGAAAAATAACTCTGCCTTTTTTCGGATACATTTCATTCATCCACGGACACATCCTATAATCCATCAACCTTCTACTTGATTGTAACAAAAATCGAATGAAAAAAGGGTTAAAAACACTCAAGCTAATTGCTTAAAAAACGATTTTTCTATCTGTAATACCCGTAAGCCATTTTTAGAGCCTTAGGCATGTTAAAATTAAAAGTAAGTCAATTTTTACACAAATGGAAACTCAACATGGAAAATTTCAACATATGCAGATGAGTGCTTTTTTAAAATTTAATGGGATAGAACATAAATTTACTCTTCAATGCTGATCGCCTAAAATGGAGTTTGACAAATGGGAAAAGTCTCGTTCTGAGCGGTGAGTTCGAGACTAAAAATACGCGACCACATCAATTGAATCAGTATTTAAAAGGGTTTCGGGAATTTGACGGTGGTTCTTCTGTATCAAAAGTGCGCTTCATGATCACATAAATATTCATTTATCTTCCTCCTCAAATTTCCTATCTTCCTTCATGTAGCCCAATGCTTCCCCACCTTGATTCGTTCAACATACATCTTTGAAAGAAATGAAGGTATAATTCCCTCAGATTTATGAGGAATTATACCTTTTTCTTGCAGAGGACTTTTTATCAATCCATTTCATTGTCATCGGAACAAGTCTATAACATTATTTAATTGGTAATTTCATACTAATTTTAAATGAAGCTTCTGTTTTTTCTTTCACTTCCTCAATCGATACTCCGTGCTGTGTTTCCACGAGAACCATTCCTTCGGGAGTAAAATCAAATACGGCCAAATCGGTAATTAAATTTGAAATCGTTTGTAAAAAATTAGACAGGATACACAGGGTGTTTTCGTTCTGAGAAAATGAGATATTTTGAAGAATATGCCTCAAAACGATTGACAAGCTCTGCGCGTAAAGAGTTTGCAGGAATAATACCGTCAATCACCATTTCGGACGCTAACCGATAAATATCAATATCCGCTTTATATTCCTCACGTTTTTCTTCTATGAATGCGGCACGCTCCTCCTCAGGCAAGGCAGCAATTTTATTGGCATAAACGGCATTAACTGCTGCTTCCGGTCCCATAACGGCAATTTGGGCAGAAGGAAGGGCAAGACAAGCATCCGGCTCAAATGCAGGGCCAGCCATTGCATAAAGACCAGCGCCATATGCTTTACGTACGATCACAGATATTTTTGGAACACTCGCTTCAGCCATCGCTGAAACCATTTTCGCACCATGGCGAATGATGCCCGCTCGTTCTACCTTTGTACCAATCATAAATCCAGGCACATCAACTAGGAAAAGAAGCGGAATATGGTAGGCATCACACAGATTAATAAATTTTGCAGCCTTGTCAGCTGAATCGTGGAATAATACCCCGCCTTTCATTCGCGGCTGATTAGCAATGATTCCGACTGGTTTTCCATCGATACGGGCAAGTCCTGTAATAAGTTCGCCTGCAAAAAGTTTTTTAATTTCAAAGAAAGAGCCTTCATCAATAATCCCATTAATTAAATCATGCATATTAAATGGTGAATTCTGATTTTCCGGAATCAGCTCTTCTAATGGTTTCTTCAATTGTTTAGGATCCACAGCCCCACGAACAGGCGGTTTCTCTGAAAAATTAGCAGGAAAAAAAGAAAGATAGTTTCTAGCCATAGAAATGGCTTGTTCTTCATTTTTCGCCAGAACATCGCCGCAGCCTGAAACAGAACAGTGCATGCGGGCACCGCCCATTTCCTCCAAGGTTACTTTTTCGCCAATAACCATTTCGGCCATTCGCGGTGACCCCAGGTACATCGATGCATTTTTATCAACCATAATGACAATGTCACAAAAAGCTGGAATATAGGCTCCGCCAGCAGCAGATGGTCCAAACAGAATACATGCTTGCGGAACTTTCCCTGAAAGTTTCACTTGATTGTAAAAGATTCTTCCCGCACCACGACGGCCCGGGAACATTTCCACCTGATCCGTGATCCGTGCTCCAGCTGAATCGACCAGGTACAATAATGGTACTCGAAGTTTTTCTGCTGTTTCTTGAATTCGAATGATTTTTTCTACCGTCCGGGCTCCCCATGAACCGGCTTTGACCGTTGAATCATTTGCCATCACACAGACAAGCTGGCCATTAATCTTGCCCATTCCTGTCACAACACCATCTGCAGGAAGATCCCCCGCCATACAGTTTGCAAATAGAGCATCCTCCAGATCAAAGCCAGGATCGAATAATAGTGATAAACGATCGCGGACGAACATCTTTCCCTGCTCTTTGTTTTTTTCAAGATATTTAGGTGCTCCACCCTTTTTGATTTGTTCTACTCTATCTTTGAGTGTTTGTTGTAAAGGTTTCATATCAACTGTCATCCTCTTTCTTCCTATATATCTAGTTTTCTTATTCTCCCGTGTATATCGGCGTACGTTTTTCTTTAAAAGCCTGTAAGCCTTCTAATCGATCTTTTGTTGGAATGGTTACTTCATAGGCATTTTGTTCAATGGCAAGACCGGTGTTCAGATCCACATCATAACCTTTTTCGATGGCGAACTTTGCTTGAGCGACAGCAATAGGACCATTCCGAACAATTTGTCCTGCGATCTCCAATGCTTTATCTAGCAAGCTTTCAGCCGGCACCGCATACTCTACTAATCCAATTTCGAAGGCCTCTTTAGCATCAATTCGTCTGGCAGTGAAAATCAGCTCTTTGGCACGTCCCTTTCCTACTAATCTAGGTAAACGCTGTGTTCCTCCTGCACCTGGAATAATTCCCAGTGATGTTTCCGTCAATCCAAGTTTTGCCGTTTCAGAGGCAATACGGATATCACAAGCAAGCGCCAGTTCCGTTCCCCCGCCAAAAGCAACACCGTTAACAGCTGCTATGACCGGTTGCGGTAATGATTCTAAAGAGTTGATATTTTCTCGGATCAAAGAAACAGTCTGCCTCACCTGAACCGGATCCATTCCAGCTCGTTCCTTTAAATCAGCTCCCGCACAAAAAGCTTTTTCCCCAGTCCCTGTTATGATGATACAGCGGATTGATCGATCATATTTACATGTAAGAATTGCATCGTACAGGCCCTCTAACATTTGTACGGACAAAGCATTAGCAGCTTCCGGCCTATTTAAAGTAATCATCACGATTCCGTTTTCCATCTTGTTCACTAATATGGTTTTATTCATGATCTCACCCTTTCTCACACGATATTTCCAGGCTTTCCACACAGCTGAGAGCTTGCGGCTTGAAAGCTTTTACTAGGTAAAGTCCTTCCAATTTTTTCCTGAATGAATTGGGATGCAAAAGTGATCTTTTGCTGATCTGCCCCCGTGTGAATTCCCATGCCATGAAGCATATACAGTAAATCGTCCGTTGCCACGTTACCGGATGCTCCAGGTGCATATGGGCAGCCTCCTAAGCCGCCAAGCGAAGAATCAAAAATAGTAATTCCCATTTCTAACGATACTAAAATGTTGGCCAAAGCTGTTCCTCGTGTATCATGAAAATGCATCGCTATTTTATCTACTGGAAATCTTTTTAATAAAACTTCCAACACTTCTTGGACTTGTTTTGGATTTGCCACACCGATGGTATCCCCGAGAGACAGCTCTGCAATCCCCATTTCAAAAAAAGCTTCGGAAACCCTTATGACCTCATCGATTTCAACTTCCCCTTCATACGGACATCCAAAAACGGTCGAAACATAACCTCTCGTTAATTTTCCTGCTGAAATGGCTTCACTGACCAAATCTTTTAACAGAGGGAAAGTCGCCTCAATGGTTTTATTGATATTTTTTAGGTTATGTGTTTCGCTTGCTGACATAAATACGGCTACTTCATCAATGTTCGCTTGTAATGCCCGTTCCAACCCTTGAAGGTTTGGAACGAGTGCTGTATAGGTGACACCAGGCACTTTTGTGATGCCAGCAGCGACGACAGCTGCATCTGAAAGTGCAGAAATCCATTTTGGATTCACAAAAGAGGTAATTTCAATATGTTTTAGACCACTTTTTGACAATTGATTAATCCAGGAAATTTTATCTTCTGTTGAAATAAAGGCCTTTTCGTTTTGCAATCCATCACGAGGACCCACCTCTTTAATCGTTACACGTTCCGGCCACTTCATTGTTCCAACTCCTTTCCTTCTTTATCCCAGGTTTATTCAAGTACTACAATGACGTCGCCTTCATTTACAAAGTCGCCTTCATTTATTTTCACTTCGATAACCGTTCCATCGAATTCAGCTGCAATCGGAATTTCCATTTTCATCGATTCCAAGATCACTACATCTTGATCCTCTTCCACCTGATCGCCGACTTTCACTAATACCTTCCATACACTTCCTGCCATACTTGCCATTATCTCACTCATGATTATTCCTCCTATTTTACTTTCTTTGCTTTTTTACTTTTTAAATACTTGTTAACGAAGTCTGTTGTTGTATCACCTGAATGGAATGCCGGGTGGGCAATAACCTCTTGCAGCATTGGGATATTTGTTTTAATACCTTCAATATGATAATCAGCTAATGCATCTTGCAGTCGATTGATGGCTACTTCACGATTGCTGCCTTTAACAACAAGCTTTGCAATCATAGGATCATAGAATGGAGTGACTACAGATTGACCGTGAATGGCTAATTCATGTCGAACTCCAGGTCCGTTCGGCAATTCCAATTTGGTTATTTTTCCTGGTGAAGGGAAAAATGTTTTCGGATCTTCCGCATAGATTCTAACTTCAATGGAGTGACCCTCACGTTTTACCTCTCCTTGAGAAAATTCCAGAGCTTCACCTGCAGCAATTTGCAATTGTTTTTCAACTAAGTCCAACCCAGTAATTTCTTCAGTTACCGGATGCTCCACTTGCAAACGGGTATTCATTTCAAGAAAGTAGAAATTTTGCTTTTCATCAACTAGGAACTCGATTGTTCCTGCATTTTTATACCCAATTGATATTGCCGCTTTTACTGCTGCCTCCCCCATCTTCGTACGAGTTGTTTCCTTAAGAAATGACGATGGGGCTTCCTCTACGACTTTTTGATGACGGCGCTGGATCGAACATTCACGTTCCCAAAG
>JAKACS010000091.1 GCA_021821235.1 Bacillota bacterium | reverse complement strand
AATAATGACAACAAAGAATGTGACAACTCCTCCTACTCCATTAATGAAAGCTTTCCGTTTCCAGCTTTTAGATTTTTCTCTGCTCCATTTTAAAACTAACCCTATTTGCGCCAACGTAAAAGACAAGAACACACCGATCGCATATAAAGGAATCAACGCTTCCGTTCTGCCGCGAAATACAATTAATAAGATACTCGATAATACACCAAGTGTAATGATTCCATAGTTAAAAGCCAACCTTTCCCCGCGATTACTGAACATTCTTGGCATATTCTTATCTTGTGCCATAATCGATGCCAGTATCGGAAATCCATTAAAACTTGTATTCGCCGCCAATATTAAAATCAGCATAGTGGCAAACTGAATGATATAGAAAAATACTCCCCTACCAAAAGCATCCGCTGCAACCATTGATAAAACTGTCTTCGTCCCTGTTGGATCAGGTTGAATCGAATAAGCTTGCGAAAGAATAGTCACACCGCCGAAGATTACTGCCAATAACGCACCTAATGTGAGCATCGTCCTTTTCGCATTTTTTTGAGCCGGATTTCGAAAATGCGGTACAGCATTGGAAATTGCTTCAATCCCAGTGACTGCTGAACAGCCTGATGAGAATGCCTTTAACAACACAAACCATGTCAAGCTGGCTGGGATTTCAGTGGGAATGGAAACGCGGTGGACTGTCGATCCTGCACCCGTAACCCAATCAAATAAGCCTTTTCCAACCAGAGCAATCATACAAAAAATAAATAAATACGTAGGCAAGGCAAATACGTTTCCCGATTCCGATGTCCCCCGAAGATTCATCCAGACCATAAACCATGTAAAAAGAAGTCCGATCGGAACAATCAATTGGGCTAAAGTCGGAAATGCTGAAGTAATCGCAAGTACACCCGCTGAGACCGAAACAGCAACTGTTAAAGTGTAGTCAATCAACAACGACACACCTGCCAAACGCCCCCACATCACGCCTAAGTTTTCTTTCGCAACCATATAGGCTCCCCCGCCCTGGGGATATGCATCAATCACTTGCCGATAACTAATAATGAGAATTGTAATTAACAAAATAATGGCAGCTGCAATCGGCAAGGAAAAAGAGAACGCAAAGGCTCCAACTGTTGCTAGTTCAAGTAAAATCATTTCCGTTCCATAAGCAACCGAAGAAAGAGCATCCGATGAAAGAATCGGCAGAGCCTTCCATATCGGCATTTTTTCACCTTCTGCTTCTTCTGATTTTAACGGACGGCCAAATAGTAACCGTTTAAATGTCATGATATTTCACCTTTCCTAATGCATCCCCGTATTCTTGGCATTCAATCAATAGGAGTTTGCCAAATGAACCATTTAATAAGTACAACTTTTTTTGATTTGCTTAAAATCAACTAATGGCCCCTTCCCTTTAGCAGACATCCCATGAAAATTTTAAAAATAAAAAAGACCACATAAAACGAAAAATGTCTTTTTTTGTAAAAGAACACACAAAAAAAGCACCTTTCAAAAGGTGGTCTTCTGACCTCCTTCGCTTTAGCCGACGAAGTTAGCTGTCGGGTTAGGATGGCGAAAGAGTTTACATCCCTTCTACAAATTAGTAGAATTAACCCCAAAAAAGTGGTTCCTCCGTTCCCTTTCAGGATTAGGCGAATATGAAATTGCTTCCTTTGAGCATGATATTACTCCGGAGAAACCATCTTGTAAAGGATAAAAATAACGAAAAAACAAACGAATTCATTGAATACGCCTGAATAATACGTTTTCATTTCAAAAAGACTTGCTCCTGCTCTTTCTTACACTGTTTTTTATAATTTCAAAAAGTTTGCCTCCGTAAATCTTTTTGTTTTTTCAACTAGATACTGTACGCCATATAATAAATACGCTTTGTAGTGTAAGTAGGTAAAAAATTGGATATGATTTAACCGATTCAGCGAGATAATTTTTAATTTTTTTAGAACATCAATCAAAAGAAAGGCAAAGAGTCCATCTGAAATAACATTGAGTAAGACAAATTTTTTGAAGTTTCCGTAAGAAAATTTAAGCAGCCACATGGAAAGAGGCATATACGGACCAATGCTAAAGGGGAGCTCATCCTTTAGAAATGATTTTCTCCGATCGTAAAATTTCCACCACTTTCGATTATGACCATACAGATGATTTAGGATCTCAAAAAAAACAATAAAAACGCCTGCCACAGAATAACGCTTTAGATTACGCTTTCCCATAAAGATTAACGATAACCAAGGAATCATAATAATCGACAGATTAAACAGAAAATGCCTCTTTGATATCATAAATGATTTCACCTCATTCTTCTTTTCAACTCCTTTTTAAATTGCCCAAAGTCATCTAAAAAAACCAATATTTTGAGGTGATGCTTTCTTATCCCAAATAAATCCAAAGTCCAGGTGCTGGCCTGCACGGAAAAAATTTTTAATAGCCTTGTCCTTTTATGAATTTGTTTCACCTACGTTTGCAAAGATCGCTGTATTCTCATATACTGAAGAAAAAGAGACCACGTATCTAGTTATTCAACTAGAAGACTTGTGTGGTCTCTCTTGTAGTCCTTAAAAGGAACTAATTTCGTTCCTTCGTCCTCATGAATTACTTTTATTTAAACGTACGAGTTGCTTCTACAGCTTTCTTCCAACCACTGTATAATTCATCACGTTTTGCTTCTTCTATTTCATTTTCAAAAGTACGCTCTATTTGCCATTGTTTTGCAATTTCCTCTATGTCCTTCCAATACCCCACTGCTAAACCTGCAAGATAGGCTGCTCCTAAGGCTGTAGTTTCATTGATGACTGGACGTTCGACTGGTACGGCTAGCATGTCACTTTGGAATTGCATTAAGAAGTTATTCTTAACTGCTCCTCCATCGACGCGTAATGTTTTAAGGTCGATTCCAGAATCTGCAATCATAGCATCTAATACATCTTTTGTTTGATATGCTAGCGATTCAAGTGTTGCACGAACCATATGCTCTTTCGATGTTCCGCGAGTTAACCCAAAAACTGCTCCACGTGCATCACTATCCCAATAGGGTGTACCAAGCCCTACAAAGGCAGGCACTAAGTAAACACCATCCGTAGATTCAACGCTTGTTGCTAGACCTTCTGTTTCTGAAGCGCTTTCAATCAACTCCAAACCATCACGTAACCATTGAATAGCAGAACCCGCTACAAAGATACTTCCTTCTAATGCGTATTCTACTTTTCCATCCACACCCCAAGCAAGGGTAGTCAGCAATCCATGCTTAGAAGGGACACCTTTTTCACCCGTGTTCATTAGCATAAAGCAACCGGTACCGTAAGTATTTTTTGCCATCCCTTTTTCAAAACAGGCTTGCCCAAATAATGCAGCTTGTTGGTCACCAGCAATCCCTGCAATTGGAATTTTATGACCATAAAAGTGGTATTCTACGGTGTTTGCATAGACTTCAGAAGATTGACGAACCTCAGGAAGCATTGATTTTGGTACAGTTAAGATATCAAGTAATTCTTCATCCCATTTTAGATCATAAATATTAAACATTAAGGTACGAGATGCGTTGGAATAGTCTGTTACATGCGCTTTTCCACCAGAAAGCTTGTAAACCAGCCATGTATCAATGGTACCAAATAATAAATCTCCCTTTTCAGCCTTTTCTCTTGCACCTTCGATGTTATCAAGTATCCATTTTACTTTCGTTCCAGAGAAGTATGGGTCAATTAGGAGTCCCGTTTTTTCTCTGAATTTGTCATTTAATCCTTTTTCGCGAAGATCCTTACAAATTTCTTCTGTTTGTCGAGACTGCCAAACAAGAGCATGATAGACAGGCTTTCCGGTATTTTTATCCCAAACCACTGTTGTTTCACGTTGGTTTGTAATTCCGATTGCTTCTACTTGACTAGGATCAGCATCAGCTTTTCTTAATACATCCGCGATACAAGCCAATACAGAAGTCCAAATTTCATTAGCATCATGCTCTACCCAACCTGGTTTTGGAAAAAATTGTTCAAATTCTTTTTGTGCAGTCTCAATGATTTCACCTTTATGGTTAAATAGGATTGCACGAGAACTTGTCGTACCTTGGTCTAACGCCATAATTAACTTTTCACTCATTAGTAAATTCCTCCCAGTCTTTTATTATTCTTTTCTCGTAAAAACTATTAACCTACTTTTTTTACTCTTAGATTTCCTGCTGCTTTATTTTTTTTTAGTTCAACACTTACCGCATATAGTATAACTACTGCCATCACTACGCTTAGTCCTGCAAACAATCCAATTTTTTCTCCTAAAAATACTGCTTTATAGAATACTGCACCGTAAACTCCACCAAGGATTGGCCCTACAACTGGGATCCAAGCATATCCCCAGTCAGATCCACCTTTACCTGGTATCGGTAAAAGCGCGTGTGCAATTCGCGGACCAAGGTCACGAGCTGGGTTAATCGCATACCCAGTAGTTCCACCAAGAGACATACCGATTGCAACAATCAATAAACCTACAATAGCTGGATTTAAACCATCTGTAAATTTATTTGCACCGATGAAAGATAATGGTGCTACAATATGTCAAGACAGTTTTTTAAAAAAGTTAAGGTGTATAGATGTTTAAATTACTTATATATTTCTAGACTAGACAGTCAAAAGTTATTGTCGAAAATTGCGAATAGAAAAATAACCCAATCTATCGATTTAGTGATATCCTAGAGGTTGCGACCACTCGAAAGGAGGATCAAAAATCGTAGATCAGGTTACATTGTTTTTGCTAACTGCTTTTTTAGCCACTCCGATCATCAGAACGTGAGCCCCTTGTCCTTTGATACTGGAGGGATGTATTGACATGGAGCCTCCAGAGGTATGATTTTGCTCGAAAGCCGAGACACCAAGGTGTTTCGAGTCGGCAGTGAGCCTATCATACCTCTCACTCCAAATTAAGACATGCTCAAACTGGAAATTGAGTGGCTTACGATTTCGTGATTGAGGTGGCTCTATTTGAAAGAGCAAATACAGAATTCTATTAGCTTGTTCAACTAACGCACCCGTTACTTTAATAAAAAGAAGAATTAGATTAAAAAACAATTGTGGAAAATTTACATCAAAATTGTTATAGGATTTTATTTTTTAATTATTTGATTCCGTTCTTCCATTTGTGGCGGTTCTTCCATCCAACCATTTTTAATCATTATTTTTGCACCTTTGTGAGCATATTCAAAGATATCTTTCATAAAAATAGTCATTTTTGCTGGTAAATCATTTCGTAAACTAAAAGCCGTTCCTAATGAGTTGCTACCCATAGAAAAACTACAAAAAAGACTTGTACAGTACATCATCAATTTATCAGAAAATGGAGCCACCGTCGAACGGGTTGCATTACCACCAGATGGTTCAGGGATTTGTACATCACTTTGCAGTAAGGTTTCGCTTAATTCCTTTACCATACTTTTAGCAATTTCTGCTCCGCCATTAAAGAAGTTTTTTACTTCTCCATCATTTGCACATTGAGCAAAGCCTATAATCATTTGCATCCCAGTTATATTTGATTCAATTGCGTGATGAAGATGTGCAACTTCTACGGCATTTAATGTCCTTTTTTCATATAATGGATTAATGGCAAGTCCGCCTAAATAGCTTTTATCTTTAACAAACTCAATAGAATTAGGCATTGAAACATAAGGTGGTCGAGCAAGCATCCCTTTTTCAAGTAAATATTGTGTGCAAAGATTGTAATAATTTTGAGTTATGGCAGTAAGTTCTTTGTATATCATTACAATATCTGCTCGATATGCCATCGTTATATTTAATGAATGCAATGCCATACTGATTTCATTTAGCAGACGAATAAACATTATGTCGAAACCGTTATCGTATAACTTCGGCACCCCTTTGTTGACATCATGAACAGTAAATCCCACTGGTATGACTGCACCTTCATTTTGTAAAGTGTCTTTTATTTTACCAACATAAAGGTTAATTTCTCCATAGAATTTCGTCATTATATCTTTGGCGTTTTCATCATCGGCTTTCTCAATAAAATATTCTAAAATTCTTAAATTCATCGTTTTATCTTGATATGTAAGCCATAACGTACCTAGTTCGGATGAAGTAATGGCAGGTTTTTCAGGCATACAGCATTCCTCCTATATTTTTCTTCTTTATATTGCTCTAAAAATAATAAAATATCCTAGAAAAAAATAAATTACGTTTTTTACCTCGTTATGAATATAAAATAAGATTTTTTCCCTTGACTGGAATATTTCAATTTGCGGTGCGTACCTGAAAAGGGACGCTTATTTTTTTAATTTGGGCTTACTATGAACAAACAATTAAGGCATCCTTCTAGGGATGTCTTTTATAGTCGGGGTACTTTTCGCCGATTACATTGATTAGTATTATAAAATATGTAGTAGCTGTAGCATTCCCACAAGTTGCCTAAAATTAAAAATTTCAATTTAAAAGTTGACTATGTTCTTTGAATAAGACCAAATATACTATATAAAGTCATTTTAATTGTTAAGGTAATGTTAGGAGTTGCTTTTTTTTGAAAAAGTCAATATCCAATCATATTTTATATTCTTTCAAGGGATACCCAATAGGCAGACTATTTTTCGAATGTAAAAAAGCCCAAAAATATGTAAGTAGCGAATAATCACTTGCATATTTTTGGCTGATCAAATTTTATTTTTTAATAAGTTTAAAGCCTCTAATTGATTAGTAAATATTGTAAATTTTAATATTTATTAGAGTAATCAACAAATTGGTCCAATACCACGAATTAGTTTTTCGTTATACTCACATTATCAAAATACACGGCAGTTGCTGCATTCCCACCTGCAATGTTTCCTAATTCAAAAACAATTTTTCCATCAGAGAAGGTATCCTCTGTTATTGTAATAGTAAAGCTGAATCTTTTCATCACATTTGTTAAATCAAAAGTTTGAGTAGGAGCATATGGAATAAACCACGGGTCAGAAGATAGTTCTTTCCCAATATTGACGTTAACTTTTCTTGCAATATCTGCTTTTGCATCAAACTCAACTGTGTAACTTGCACCTTTTTCAAACAACAAATCCTTCTGATAAACTTGAGGAGAATAAGTTGCCCCTCCTACCTGAAAGATATCCATCTTCAAATGACCGTTTTCAACAGTGCCTGTTCCACTTGCATAACCGCTCCATTGATCCCCCCACCATGAAGACCAGTGATCTGTGCCTTGGTCGAAGGTTCCATTATCGATTCCGGGAGTAGAAGTTTCCTCTGCAGGCTGCTGCATTCCTTTTACTTTTACGACAACATTATCAATGAAAATATCATGTGCCCCCAACGGTGAGTTGGAAGATTTCCCTAATTGAAATTTAATTGCCGCTAATTCATCTGCAGGCATTTTAAGTTCAAAGGAATATGGTTGCATTTGATCCGTAAGGGTTACTTTTTGGTCAAAATATCGATTATATTGAGCGTTTTCAACCGTTACCTCTATATCTCTGGGTTTAGTAGAACGAGCATCAAAGGATACCTCATAAACGACTCCTTTGGCAAGGTTCAGATTTTCCTGTTGAAGCATAACACTCCATGTTTCATTTCCTTCATTTCCAATCGACACTTTTGCCTCGCCATTTTCCGCAGCTATTTGTGCATTAGCATCATAGTGGATATAATTGCTCCAACCTGTCAGGCCATTGTCAAAGCTACCATTCTTTAGCGGAAATAAATCTACATTTCCGTAATCGATATTCTCAGATGTTTTAAGTAATGTCACATCGTCAATGTATACATCCCCATTTTGTCCTCCAAGATCAAAAACAAATTGCCCATTCAGATCCGTCACCGTTTCCGGCATTGTAAAGGTAACTGTTTTTTCATCCATATTTGGAGTCAATTCGATAGTTTGTGGATCAGAATAGCTGGTTGTACCGTCCTGACTCCTGAAATCCACTTGAATCGATCTTGGTTCATTTGATCTTGCCTTAAAGGTCGCTTTGTAATCATTCCCTTTTATGAGGTTAATTCCTTTTTGGTTAACTCGAACTGCATTGGAATTTGAACCGCCATCTGCTATTGAAACATGTAATTCACGTGTTGCTTCATCTACCGATGACATAGCTGATGCATCCTGTGTTACAAGATTCCAGTAGGTCATTCGATCCATTCTGCCTTGGTCAAACGTTCCGTTATAAACGTAGTTTCCATCTTGAAGCGGCTGCTTTGAGGCATCATAGTCTTCAGGCAGCGAGGTTACATCTTCCACCCGCACATTTCCAAGCCAGATAGGATTTGACCCGCTTCCTCCCAGATTAAATTCAAGTCTGGCCTCAATATCCGTATCATTTAACATATCAAACGTAAATTGATAGGACTGCAACTGGTCACTGAGCTTAAAGGTTTCCTCATTGGAATATTTCACCCATCCTCTTGATGCCCCGGCTCCTGCCTTAACCATGATATTTCGCGTACCGGTAGACTTCGCATCAAAACTCACTTTATATTTTCCACCCTTAGCAAGTGACAGATTTTGTATTTGTTGAAGGGAGTACAGTTGAGTTCCAGGATCGGTAATGCTAATTTTTGAAAAAGGAATCCCATTTAGATAATCGACACCGACAGTGCCTGAGCCCCCGAAATCCGGTAAGTGAACAAAATTCCAATAGAGCGGATTCAAAGGATTATCTGAAGCGGCAATGTCTGTAAAAGGCTTTTCATACTGATTATCATAAATAAAATTGCCATCAGCCAAAGGCTGTTTTGCATTGTCAGGTAAAACAACTGGTTCAACTGGCGGTTCAACCGGTTCCCTGTAATCCCTTTTCTTCAAGTCATATACACGAACATAATCAATTTCCATTTGACTTGGAAACTTGGTCGTCACATCAGGATCTCCATCAAAATTCCCACCCACTGCAAGATTCAAAATTAGATAGAAATTTTGGTCGAAGGGTGCCGGATAGGAATATTTCGCTGCATTATTTATTCCCTTGGAATACCATTTGTTTTGCGTTTCATAAAGCTCTCCATCCACATACCAGCGAATTTCACCTGGCTCCCACTCAACGGCATAAGTATGCCAGCTATTGATTCCTCTTTGTTTTGGCAGTGTATATTCTTTGCCTGTATATTTATTATTTGGCCAGCTTTCACCATAATGGATGGTTCCTGCCACTGTATTTGGCTTGCTTCCCCATGCCTCTGCAATATCAATC
>JAKACS010000090.1 GCA_021821235.1 Bacillota bacterium | reverse complement strand
TCTAGTGCTGATTTTAATTCCCGTTTTGCCTCGTTCATGTCAATACCGTACTCGTACTCAACCTGGACACTCGCCATATTTGAGTATGAATTGGAATAGACGGCCTTTACTCGATCAAGACCTTCGACTGCTTTTTCAATCGGCATCGAGACTTCCTTCATGACCTGTTCAGGAGTGGCTCCAGGATAGAACCCTGTGACCATTAAATACGGAATCGAAATATCCGGAATCGTCTCCGTTTTCATCACGGTACCTGAATAAATGCCAGATATCGTAACAATTATCGTTAGTAGCCAAACTGCCAGTTTATTACCTAAAACAAATTGAACCAACTGCTTCACTGTTACACCTACCCATAGATTGACTTAGTAAACTCAAATACTTATAATAATGACCAACTAGTCATTTGTCAATCAATGAACATGGGAGTGGGAAAGCAAGATGAACAAAAAACAACTCATAATGGAGAAAGCATTGGATCTTTTTGCAAAGCAAGGATTTGAAGCTACTTCTGTACAGCAAATAACCGATTACTGCGGCATTTCTAAAGGGGCTTTCTACTTAGTCTTTAAATCGAAGGATGAATTGATCATCGCCTTAATTGACCAGTTTATGATGCACATTGTTTCTGATATTGACTATGTAGTCAAACATACACATGACGCGCAGCTATTAACTGAATTTTACTATACAATCTACCAATCTTTTTACAGACAATCCGGTTTTGCTAAAGTATTCTTGCAAGAACAATCGCATTCACTAAATCAACAGCTCATCCACAAAATAAGATATTACGACAAATTAGTCGGCAACATGATTCTCGACATGATCGACCGCTTATATGGGAGTGAAGTTCAAAACACACAATACGATTTAATGTATTGCATTAAAGGCTTTATCAATACGCATTTGCAATTATTCATTTTCAATAATCTACCATTTGATTTGAAGTTATTGTCGGAGTCTCTTGGCGAAAAAACAAATTTGCTCGCGCGAAATATGACGATATCCTTTATGTCGAAAGAGCTTTTTCAAGTGATCGAACCAATAAATGATACAATAACAAAGGAACAACTAATTGAGATGCTGAAACAAAAAATTGAGGAAATGGAAGAATCAATTGAAAAGGACTCGCTCATTCTTTTAAAACAACAAGTGCTAGAGCCTTCTTTTAGCGGAGCAATTATCAAAGGGCTGCTGGAAAACATTCGTAACCATCCTCATTGTAAATGGATTTCGTTTTTATTACGGCAGTATTTTGCCTTTTAAGCATTTAGGTTGAAGCACCTATAAAAGAGGAATATTTTTTAAGCCTACTCTCCTTATCTCCAAAAGAAAAAGGACTTCACAAAATGTGAAAAGTCCCTGATAATCAATTCGTAAAATTCATAATCTGTGAACATACTTATCTACTTGATTTTTAAGTCGTTACAAGAATTCGTTCTTCTGTCTGTAATGGCGAATTTGCATTTAGGTCCAGCGTCTTTGCGGTTGAAGCATGGATTTCGTCAAAAAGATCCGGATTTTTCGCCAGTGACACACCATATGAAGGAATGATTTCTTTTAACTTTGGTTCCCACTCATTCAGCTGCTGCGGGAAACATTTTTTAATTACCTCAAGCATGACGGAGACAGCGGTAGAAGCACCAGGTGAAGCACCTAGCAATGCAGCAATTGAGCCATCAGCAGCACTGACAACTTCCGTCCCAAATTGAAGCGTTCCTTTGCCGTCAGCCTCAGTATCCTTAATTACTTGGACACGCTGGCCCGCTACTACGATGTCCCAATCTTCACTTTTGGCAGTCGGAATAAATTCCCGCAGCTCTTCGATACGTTGTTCTTTTGATAACATTACTTGCTGGATCAGGTATTTTGTCAACGGAATGTTTTTTGCACCTGCCGCCAACATCGTGATAACGTTATTTGGTTTTACTGAACGCAATAAATCCAGATTTGAACCCGTTTTTAAGAATTTCGGCGAGAAACCTGCAAATGGTCCAAATAGCAGGGATTTTTTGTTTTCGATATAACGCGTATCCAGATGCGGCACGGACATTGGAGGCGCTCCAACTTTCGCTTTTCCGTACACTTTTGCATGATGCTGTTTGACAACATCCGGGTTGTTGCACACCAAGAACAAACCGCTTACCGGGAAACCGCCGATATGCTTACTTTCTGGAATACCGGTTTTTTGCAGCAATGGCAAGGATCCGCCACCGGCACCGATAAAGACGAATTTTGCTGTATGACGTTCCGCTTCGCCGCTCGCGTTGCGCACTTTCAATTCCCACTGACCTTCGCTGGTACGTTTAAGATCCTCAACCTGATGTTTGTAGTTGACCTCAACGTTTTGATACTTTAAGTAATCAAACAATATGCGCGTTAAAGCGCCAAAATTGACATCCGTTCCAGAGGCGATTTTTGTTGCAGCAATTGGCTCATCTGAAGTACGGCCTTCCATCATAAGCGGAAGCCATTCCGTCAGCTTTTCATGGTCATCGGAAAATTCCATTCCTTTAAAAAACGGGTGACTCGAAAGCGCTTCAAATCGTTTTTTCAAAAATGTTCTATTTTTTTCCCCTTGTACAAAACTCACATGAGGCAATTGTCTGATAAAATCCCTTGGGTTATCGATCAGCTTTTTGCTTACAAGGTAGGACCAAAATTGCCTTGAAATCTGGAACTGCTCATTAATTTTTATCGCTTTGCTACTATCCAGCGATCCATCCGTTTTTTCGACGGTGTAGTTAAGCTCGCATAGCGCGGAATGCCCCGTACCAGCATTATTCCATTCGTTCGAGCTTTCCGCTCCAGCATTTTCGAGCTTCTCAAACACGGTAATTGTCCAGTCTGGCACTAATTCTTTCAAGAGTGTTGCCAAAGTCGCACTCATGATTCCAGCACCAATTAAGATTACGTCTGATTTCGTTTGTCTGTTACTCATTTTTCCCATCCTTATACCCCTTAGATTTGCAGAAAGGATGTTAGCGCTCCTTTTAAGCACCATAGTAAGCGAGAGCGCGACGAACCACACACCTTTTCTGAACCAGTTATAGCTAATTCTAGTGTACCACTATTATTTGACATATTGAAATATTTAATATTATTAAAGTTATTATGCTATTAAAGCAGAAAAAATGATACTTGAAAGACAAATCTCTGTCAGAAATGCCTTCAGCAAGCACCTCCCATCAAAAAAATTACCTTAAGTATTGAAATTGGTATTAAAATCCTTTGACACACAAATAAGAATCATGTACATTACCAAATATACGAACATTCTATATAAATTATAACATAATATTCGCATTTTAGT
This sequence comes from Bacillota bacterium, assembly GCA_021821235.1. The sequence continues at coordinate 5,893 of JAKACS010000090.1, read as the reverse complement.
TCTTCGTATAAATTTGGTAATATGGACCAAAAGTTTCTACCAAACTACCGTAAATAGTTTGACTATGGAGAATAACAAAAAACGATAGAGAATGAACATGGATGATACCGTGTATTTCCTACTGACCTCGTTTTCTGTTTTTTCTGTATGTCAAACTCTAGTGAAAACTAGAGTTTTTCTTTTTTTCACTTCAGCTTATGTTTATGCGGATTCAATTTTCAAAAAACGAGGAGGAAAAAGGAATGGAAAAAACAAATCAACCAAAATCTATTTGGGTGGAAATAAAAGAGAATTACCGGTTATATTTATCTGCCCTACTAATTGTTCTGATTGCAGAGCTAATTGGTACGAAAAAAATTCAGGCAGGTTCTGCGTTAATTGTAATCTATCCAATGCTTTTTGCCATTATCATAAGCGTTTTGCTCGGTCGTGATGTACTGGGATTTTTTAAAGAAAAGGAAACAAAAAAAGCGTCGTCTCTTGTTCTTGTGGCGATTGCACCCTTTATGGCAAAAATCGGAGTACTTGCCGGTTCAAATCTGCCAAAGTTAGTTGATGTAGGGCCTGCTCTCGCTTTTCAAGAGCTTGGTCACGTAGGCACTATTATCTTTGCCTTACCTGTCGCATTATTGCTCGGTATCAAAAAGGAAGCAATTGGCGCAACCAGTTCTACATGCAGGGACAAAGATTACGGACTTATTTGTCATTTATACGGAGCCGATTCTGCTGAAGCAAGAGGTTCCCTTTCCATTTATATCATCGGTTTCATAATCGGCACAATCTACATCGGATTTTTAGCAAGCATTGTGGCAGCTACTAACCTTTTCCATCCTTTAGCCCTTGCAATGGCTAGCGGGGTCGGAAGCGGAGTAATGATGGCTGCTGCATCCAGTACTTTGGCAACTATTTATCCTCAGTATGCAGATCAGATTGTCATGCTGGCAGGAGCAAGTGATATGCTTTCTGCGATAATTGGAATTTATTTCACACTCTTTATCTCTCTTCCGCTTACAAAGAAACTGTATTTCTGGCTAGAGCCTAGAATTAGTCCAAAACGCACTCGTGGGACTAACGTAAATTTTAGAAAGGCAGGTTGATTCATATGACGATGAGCATGAAGAATTGGGCAGTATCACTATTACTCACATCCGCTATTACAACCATTATTGCAAATCTTATCGGGAACCATATGTCTGTTACAGACTCGATTCCGGGCGTGTTGATTTTATCAGCAATTGCCTTTATCGGAATCTTTATTGGAAAAGTACTTCCTTTAAAAATCCCGCCCATCGTTTACGTCGTTCTGATTGGATTACTTGTAGCGAGTCCTATTTCGCCAATTGCCAAGCCCATTATTGACTATACGGCGAAAATCTCTTTCATGGCTCCAATCACCATTGTCGGTACAATGGCTGGAATTGGGCTCAATGCTAAATCCTTTCTCGGTCAAAGCTGGAAAATGCTCATTATCGCCATTTTAGTTTTTACAGGCACCTTCCTGATCCAGGCTGTTTTTGCCCAAGTGTTTTTGAATGTAACTCACGCACTAAACTAATACTTACTATTAAGTGAAACTTCCATCAGTGGGAGTTTTACTTTCCATTAATGCGAGATAAATGAGGATGGGAGGACGTCTTGTTCTCCTTTCTCTCTTTCTACTGGAGGATAAAATGGAAAACAAAGCGTTCAATGCTGATTTAATCATTCAAAACTGTTCCATCTTAACACCTGAATTTGAAGTAAAAAGCGGCCAAAGCCTTGTAATAAAAGATAAATCCATTTTGGATATTGGCGATGAAACACTCCTTTCAACGATCTACAAAGCAAAAGAAACATTAAACGGAAATGGAAAATTGGTTATGCCCGGTCTGATTGATGCCCATACCCATACATGCCAACATCTTTTAAAAGGAAGAATTAGCGATGAATACCCGATGATTTGGACACGTATCATGGTTCCATTTGAAAGCAATCTTCAAGAAAGCGATGTTTATACGAGCGCTCAGTTAAGCTGTCTTGAAATGATTAAATCGGGTACAACAGCGTTCATTGACGCAGGCGGAAGACATATGCATAAAGTAGCCGAGGCTGTGGTAGAGTCAGGTTTGCGCGGGGTGATTACATGCTCTACAATGGATAGCGGCAACGACATCCCGGACACGATGAAGTCGAGTACGGAAGAAAACCTTCGTAAAAATCGACAACTCTTTCGCGATTATCACGGTGCTGGCGACGAAAGAGTAGACGTATGGTTTTCCCTTCGCTCCCTCATTACCTGTACACCTGTATTAGTTGAGAAAGTATTCGAAATGGCGAAAGATTACTCAACAGGCGTACACGCCCATATGAACGAATATCCAAATGAAGTGAGCTATTGTTTGGAAAACTTTCAAATGCGCCCCTATGAATTTCTTGAATCCCTTGGGGTTCTCGATCAAAACTTTTTAGGTGCACACAGCATTCTGTTATCGGAAAATGAAATGGACATTATTAATAAGCACAATAGCAAAATTGCCCATTGTCCAATTAGCAACTCAGGAAAGGGATTTACGAAAACCCCAGCCTTGCTGCAAAAAGGCATCGGGATTGGACTAGGGACAGATGGTGCCGCCCATTCCGGCTTAAGTTTATTTGATCAGATGAAAGTATTTAAATCATTAATGCGAGCGTTTTGGGGTGTACCGATTTTTGATCCGGTTGTAATGCCTTCAAAAACGATTTTAGAAATGGCTACATTAGGCGGGGCAAAATCAATGCTGCGTGAAAATCAGTTAGGGACGTTGGAAATCGGCAAAAAAGCAGATATGATCTTAATCAACATCGACCAGCCTCATATTCAGCCTACACATAACCTAATCAACACGCTAATCGAGTCAATCAACAGTCATGATGTTACCGATACAATCGTGAATGGGAAAATTTTAATGAAAGATAGGCAAGTTCTTACATTGGATGAAGAAAAAATAAAATATGAAAGCAAACAGACATTAAAAGAGCTTGCAATTAGAGCCAATATCTAGCCAGATGCTTATCATAGTGTGCGAAGAAATTGAGGTCAGATGATGTTCAACTATTTCCTTCTTTTTAGTATCGTTTTTAGTTCAAATTTGATTATTGGAGTATTATTGGGAATGTCCGGAATCTCCGGCTTTCTCCTTCCATTAATTTATGTAGGTTTATTAACTATACCGGTGCATGATTCCCTTGCACTTAGTTTCTTATCCTTTGCTGTTTCAGGCATAATCGGTTCCTACTCCTATTGGAAATCCAAAAACATGGATTTAAAACTTGCACTATATTTAAGTATTGGCAGTCTTCCAGGTGCGTTTCTAGGCGTCCAAATCAATGTGTTCATTTCAGATTTCCTGGCAAAACTTCTCCTCTACATTTTTGTCTTGTTGGCTGGTATTTCCATTTTATTAAAGAAAAACAACCAAAGCACGGAGCCGCTAAAAAAACAATCCACTCTATTGGATAAACCTGCACTCGTCATTCTGCTCGGATTTATTACAGCAGGTATTTGTTCATTAACAGGAGCAGGCGGTCCTATTTTAATTGTTCCATTGCTTGCAAGCCTAGGAGTCACAATCAGAAAAGCAGTCGGAGTCGGCCTTTTAAACTCGATTGTCATTGCCATTCCATCCATCTTCGGATACTTTGCTTATTCAACCATAGGAAACATCAAAATGTTAGTCATTTCTAGCTTGCTGGGGACAATCATAGGAATTGTAACCGGAGCACGCCTTGCAAACAAAGTATCGATTCACCATTTAAAAATCATTATCGCAATCATCACCATCTTCTCGTCAGTTTATATGCTCATTATGCTAAAAGTGGGAGCCTGACTCCCACTCCCATCAAAGTTTCCACCAGATGTACGTGAAAAGGGTAAAACTTTTCTCAAATACCAAGAAAACAGACTCTTCATAATAAATGAGGTTCGAAAGTTTTAAAACAACTTGTTTTTGTAAGCAAAAAATCACTTAAATAATTTTTAAGTTTTATAAAGTGATCAGCATTATTAAGAATAACCACCATATTTAGTATATATTTTATTTTTCCAACCAAAACACAATCCACACTTATATTTTTGGCCGAATTAGTGTAAACTATACTTAACATTTACATGTGAGGTGAATAGTTTATGTCTTTTATACCTCAAGAAAAAATACTTAAAGTATTGTTAGGTTTTAATCCATGGTGGACCACAGGTCAAATTCCTAAAGGTTTAATTAAACCTGTTAAACGTTTAGCTTTTTATGAAGCAAAGAAAATATTTTACCATCCCCAAATTCGCAGGGAAGTCATTTTATCAGGCCCAAGACGGGTAGGAAAAACAACGATCATGTATCAAATGATGAATGAAGTAGTAGAAAATTTTTCTCCAAAACAGGTTCTTTATGTTTCTTTTGACCATCCCATGTTAAAACTATGTAATATCGGCGAAATATTAGAGGTATTTGAGAACAACATTTCTAATCAGGCAGAAGAACTTTTCTTATTTTTTGATGAAATTCAATATGCTTCCGATTGGGATACTTGGTTAAAAACTTTATATGATCAGCATCCGCAATATAAAATCGTTGCAACTGGTTCTGCTAGTCCCATTATCTCAACTAAAATAAATGAAAGTGGCGCAGGGCGATGGACACAAATTAAAGTTCCAACCCTATCTTTTTATGAATACATCGAGCTAATCGGGTTTTCTAGACCTCTATTACCTAAAGGAATTAAACCAACTTCTCTGAATCAACTTTCCCAGAAACAATTAACAGAGTTAATGGTTTCATTGACCCCTCTTCAAAGGTATTTCCATCATTATTTGTTAATAGGTGGTTTTCCAGAAGTGGCCTTAACTCAAGATATTTCATTTGCACAAAAGGTCATCCGTGAAGATGTTGTAGACAAAGTAATAAAAAGAGACATTGTATCTTTATTTAATGTCCGGAACGTCTCAGATTTCGAAAAAATATTTTTATATTTATGTATGACAAGCAGTAATATTGTTGTGCAGGAAACGCTTGCAAAAGAAGTTGGTGTTTCAAGACAAACCATTAGCAATTATTTGGAGCTTCTTGAGCAAGCGAACTTAATTTACTCTAGTCGGCCTATTGAATTAAAAGGCAAAAAAATACTAAAATCGAAACCAAAAATATATTTAGCTGATCCCGCCATTAGAAACGCAGTTCTCATGTTAGGAGAGGACGTTTTAACAGATTCCCTTGAAATGGGGATTATTATAGAGACAGCTGTTTACAAACATATTCATACTTTTTTCTACTCTCAGCACCTGGATATTGGTTACTTTCGAGATGCGAAAACACAAAAGGAAATTGATATTGTGATCTCTTTACCAATTGGGCGCATACTCGTTGAGGTTAAATACAAACAGAATTCTACGATCACTGATCAAGAAGCAATTGTTGAATGGGCGAACGATGGCCAGACAAAAGGCGCAATTGTTGTCACCAAAAATGATGATGACTATGGTATGACTAAACACAATACAAATACTTCTATTATTCGGATACCTGCTTTTGCATTTTTGTACTTATTGGGTCATGCAGAGAAGGTAGGATACGAAGATCAATGATCTTTAGGTGATCACTAAAATGAGGTTGGAAATTAAAAGATTTATATTAAAAAGGAGCCTGAAATTGCTAAGCAGGCTCCCTTTCATTGTTATTCTTTTTGAAAAGAATGATCGTATTTACTGTTTTATTTTGAATTGTGCTGAATCATTATTATATACTCCTTTTGATTCAAGGAATCGTTGGATCCGTTTGAGTGCTTCTTGCAGTTGTGTCATCGAGGTAGCGTAGGAACATCTCACATAACCTTCACCACTTTGACCAAAGACATTACCGGGAACGACCGCCACTTTCTCCTGCAT
>JAKACS010000089.1 GCA_021821235.1 Bacillota bacterium | reverse complement strand
GATTGAAGAAGGTTTTTCGGAAAGTGAGCGATTGCTACAACAAGAATAACCGATAATCGAAGCAAAACGCTTGGGCGAAGGTGCCCAAGCGTTTTTTCTAAAAGAATCTTTGTTTCGCTTGAGATAGGCTCATTTCTTTGCAAAATTGAAAAACATATAAGATCCATGCTTTAAATATAAACAAAAGGAGAAGCTGGCCTTTTTTTAATCTTATGATTGAAGCATAGCCAATCCGTTTAAACCAATCTATGATTATATAGACAAAAACAAAATGGACAAGGAGATTCACTGCAATATAACGAAAAAACGTTCCATAAGTGAACTTTAATATCCACATCGTGCCAACAAAAAAAGGGCCTGCTATAAGCGGAGCGATTCCAATTTTGTAAAACCGCCACCATACTCTCCTTCTGGCAACCAAGTTTTCTCCGACAACAAAAAGACTTATAACGAATGCCGCAGGGAGAAATCGCTTAATCGTTTGTTTCCCGAGAAAGGGAAATGACAGCCATGATCCTATCACCATTCCGACTAAGTACAGTTTAAGAAACTTCATTTCCAACCACCTTTTTTCTTTTTATCCTCCCCATTCTTTCATTATTTATCCAGACACCTTCCAGCCGTTAAAAACACAAAAACAGGCCAAACATAAATGACCTGTTCTTTGTGTTTTGTTGATCGGGATGACAGGAATTGAACCTGCGACCCCTAGCACCCCATGCTAGTGCTCTACCAAGCTGAGCTACATCCCGTTTTTAGTAAAGTATATACGAAACTTCCTCTTCATTATACTACTTTTCTGCGCAAATTTCGACCGCCTTCTCTCTGGTTTTTTTAATCAAACGTTTGATTAAACTGGTCAAGACATGTTGAAAATCCACGCTTTTTTTCCCGGGAAATAGAAGAAAATTGTCGAGCGGGATTCGAGGATATTCTGCACTTCTATTGTGACATATATCCCGCTCAAAATAAAAGGCTGAAGGAATCCACTTTCCCCCCAGCCTTTTGTATTACCGTTTCTTCAATTCTTCCTGCAATATTTTATTGACCATTTGCGGGTTGGCTTGTCCTTTTGTTGCTTTCATCATTTGCCCAACTAGGAAGCCGACTGCCTTGGCTTTGCCACTTTTAAAATCTTCCACGGATTGCGGGTTGGCATCGATGATTTCAGTAGCGATTTTTAACAGTGCCCCTTCATCGGAAATTTGCACGAGTCCTTTTTCCTTGACGATTTGCTCAGCATCACCGCCATGTTCAATCAGCTCTTTAAATACCGCTTTCGCTATTTTTGAAGAAATCGTGCCGTTTTCAATCAGCTTGATCATTCCTGCCAGGCTCTCTGGCGTTAACGGGAGATCGGCAAGCTCTTTCTGCTCAGCGTTTAGATAACCGGAAACATCCCCCATCAGCCAGTTGGAGGCCATTTTTGCGTCTGCACCAGCTTGAATCGTCGCCTCGAAAAAGTCAGCCATTTCTTTTGTCACTGTCAGTACTTTTGCGTCATACACCGGAAGCCCCAGTTCTTCCACATAACGCTTTTGCCTTGCATCCGGAAGTTCGGGAATTTCCGCACGAATCCGCGCTTTCCACTCCTCATCAATGTAGAGATCCATTAGATCCGGTTCTGGAAAATAGCGATAGTCATCCGACCCTTCCTTCACCCGCATCAAGATCGTCGTATTGCTCGCTTCATCATACCGACGTGTTTCCTGCTCAATCACACCGCCAGCTGCAACAATTTCCCGCTGCCGCTTTTCTTCATATTCGAGCCCTTTGCGGACAAAGTTAAACGAGTTTAAATTTTTCAATTCTGTCTTCGTACCAAACTCTTTTTGGCCAACAGGACGAATCGAAATATTGGCATCACATCTTAGTGACCCTTCTTCCATTTTGCAGTCCGAAACCCCTGTGTACTGGATGATAGACTTTAATTTTTCCAAGTACGCATAAGCTTCGTCCGGCGTGCGTATATCCGGTTCGGAGACGATTTCGACAAGCGGTGTCCCTTGGCGGTTATAGTCACAAAGCGAATAGCCCGGGCCATGGTTCAGCTTACCGGCATCCTCTTCAAGATGGATCCGGGTAATCCCGATTTTTTTCGTATAGCCGTTTACTTCAATTTCAATCCAGCCATGTTCGCCGATCGGTTTGTCAAATTGCGATATTTGATAGGCTTTTGGGTTATCCGGGTAAAAATAATTCTTGCGGTCAAACTTCGTGTGCGTTGCGATCTGGCAGTTTAACGCCATCGCTGCTTTCATCCCATAGTCGACCGCCTTTCTGTTCAACACAGGGAGAACACCTGGATAGCCTAAATCGACGACATTTGTATTTGTATTCGGCTCCGCTCCAAATTGATTTGGACTGGAGGAAAAAATTTTTGAAGCTGTTTTTAATTCAACATGGACTTCTAGTCCGATCACTGTTTCAAATTCCATCTTCCTTCACCCCCTACAATTCCGGCTTTTGTTTATGGTAGTCTGTTGCTTGTTCAAATGAATGGGCAACACGGTACACGGTCGCCTCATCGAAATGCTTGCCAATGATTTGTAAGCCGAGCGGTAGCCCGCCATCAAAACCGCAAGGCACCGAAATCGCTGGCACACCAGCCAAGTTGACGGGAATCGTCAAAATATCGTTTGCATACATGGTCAATGGATCGGCGATTTTTTCGCCAATTTTAAATGCTGGCGTCGGCGTCGTTGGGCCAATGATCACATCGTAGTTTTCAAAAACCGTCTCAAAATCCTGTTTAATCAATGTACGCACTTTTTGCGCTTTTTTATAGTAAGCATCATAATAACCTGAGCTAAGCGCAAATGTTCCAAGCATGATCCGGCGCTTGACTTCATCGCCAAAGCCTTCTGCGCGTGTGTTTTTATACAAATCGATTAACGTATCGGCATTCGGTGTCCGGTAGCCGTAGCGCACCCCGTCAAAGCGCGAAAGGTTTGCGGATGCCTCGGAAGAAGACAGCAAGTAGTAGGTTGCCAAGGCATATTTCGAGTGGGGCAGTGAAACTTCCTCCCAGACGGCGCCTTGTTTTTCGAGCACTTGTAATGCGGCTAAAACCGATTGGCGAACGGCTTCGGTAACCCCTTCGCTGAGATATTCTTTCGGTACGGCTATTTTCAAACCTTTAATGTCCCCAGTTAAGGACTCAACAAAATTTGGCACCTCAACATTGGCTGAGGTTGAATCCATTGGGTCAACGCCGGAAATCGCTTGTAAAAGATACGCATTATCCTCAACCGTCCTCGTAATCGGACCGATTTGATCAAGTGATGACGCAAATGCCACCAAGCCAAAGCGGGAAACGCGTCCATATGTCGGTTTAAGCCCAACAACGCCGCAAAAGGCAGCGGGCTGGCGAATCGATCCGCCCGTATCCGAACCAAGTGAAAACAAAACTTCACCAGCTGCAACAGAAGCAGCTGAACCGCCGGAAGAACCGCCTGGTACGGTTTCCAGATTCCACGGATTGCGCGTTTTTTTGTAGGCGGAGTTTTCATTGGATGAACCCATCGCAAACTCATCCATGTTTAATTTGCCGATCGTAATCGTCTCTGCAGCCTGCAGTTTTTGCACAACGGTTGCATCATAAATCGGGTTAAAATTTTCAAGAATTTTGCTGGCACAAGTTGTCCGAAGGTCTTTTGTGACAATATTATCCTTCACCCCGATCGGCATCCCGAATAGCAAACCCTTATGGTCATCCGTTTTCAATTTTTCATCAAAGTGTTTCGCAGCGGCTCTTGCCCGCTCTTCATCCAAGGTTAAAAATGCTTGTACGTGATCGTCAACTTCTTTGATGCGCTTATACGATTCATCAACCAAATCAGATACGGTTACTTCTTTTTTATGTAAAAGTTGATGTAAATCCGCGACCTTTTTATCAAAAATACTCACCTGTTCTCCCCCTTACTCGCCTAAAATCGCCGGCACTTTGATCTGGCCATCCTGGTGCTCAGGCGCATTTTTCAGCACTTGTTCACGCGGCAGTCCTGGCTTTGGAATATCTTCACGCAACACATTTTTCATCTCAAGGACATGCGAGGTCGGCTCGACATTCTCGGTATCGAGTTCATTTAACTGCTCTGCAAAGGTAATAATCGCATCGAGCTGCTTTGTAAATTTTTCTGTCTCTTCTTCAGTGATCGCCAATCTTGCAAGATTGGCGACATGCTTCACCTGCTCTGCCGAAATACGGGTCATTTTACGGTTACCTCCGTTCAAATTGCAAACATGGTTTATTTATTGATGATACCAAATATTTCTGTATGCTCGCAATGGTTGCGAAAGCATAAGTACCATTGAAAACGCTGTCAGTTTCAGAAAATTTAAAATCAAATGGAGTTACCTATATTATTTTTAAAAATAAAAATATGTAAAGCTAAACAATGATATTATCCGTCTAATAGTTAAGTGAAGTTAAGGTGGTGAATTTGTTGTTACATTTAATCAAAAAAGCTCAAAGGGAAGATGATAAAGCATTTTTATCATTATTTCAAAGATATGAACAAGATATTTATCGAATCGCATTTTTATATGTGAAAAATGAAAATGATGCTCTTGATGTTGTCCAGGAGTCAGCATATCGTTCATTTAAATCCATCAAAAATCTTAAACAACCTAAATATTTTAAAACTTGGTTAATGAGAATCGCAATTAATTGTGCTCTTGATTTTCTTCGAAAGCAAAAAAATATGATTCAAATGAAGCCAGATTTTGAAGAATTTATTTCAGAAGAAGTTAATGAAGATATTGATTTAGAAATAACCTTACGAGACTTACTTGAACGGTTAAATGAAGTTGAAAAAAGTGTTATTATTTTAAGATTTTACGAAGGTATGACAATCAAAGAGACAGCAAAAACTCTCGATCTTCCTCTTGGTACGACAAAGACGATTTTATACAGGGCTTTAACTCAGCTCCGAAAAAATTTAAAAGGAGATGGTGACGATGAGCAAAAAGATTAAGCTGGAAATGAATAAAATTGAAATACCGAAGGAACTAAGCGAAAGAAGCAAAATGGGTATTTTGAATGCAAAGACAGAAAAGCAAAAAAACAGAAAGGGATCTCGTTTAACAAGCATCGGCATAGTCGCTGGCTTGCTTGTATCTATTGGAACATTCGCATTCTTTAATACTGGTTCTTCTCCAAATGAAACAAAAAGCAAGCAAGCTACCCCTGTTGTTGCTAATAATAGCGGCGTGAAAATCCCAGCTATTCAATTGCCACAAGGAAACTCAAAAGCTGATATGATTGGATTAATTGTTTATCATGGGAAAATTTACACTCAAACAGATACAGAAATAGACACGGAGAATGCAAAAGCAATTAAAGGCGAGAAACTCGGAACGACAAAAGGAACGATTGATGAATGGAGTAAGCAAAAGGCCTATGCTAAAGAATTTGCATCAAACATAGAAAATGCAGATGTTTATTCTGTTAAAGGGTATGATCAAGACTTTCGCATCATGGCGTACGGAGAAAGCGGCGGTAAACCCTATGCAGCGTTTTATGAAAACCTTAACGGAATCACAATAAAGAGTGGTGACGATGTATTTGGTAAATTAAAAATGACAGGAAACATAGTCGCTGCAAGCTATAGGACATTCACTGATTGGGATAACAACCTTGCCAATTACCGCTCTGTTGCGAATATAGAAATACTAAATGCTTTTGTCAAAGAACTGAATAAAGCAAAACCATTTGTTCGTGGTAGAAATTCAGACCCCATAAGTTCCCTTAACAACGAAAATTTTAAGGAATTAACCATTCAATTAAAGGATGGTTCGAAAGTTCGATTGAAGTTACTTAAGGATGGCTATATTTATTATGGCTATATGGGTGCATATTTTAAAATGGATGATGCCCTATTTTTGAGATTATGGAGTCAACTTCAATGATAGATTTGTGAAAAAACGCCTAGATTACATTCTAAGCGTTTTTTTTGCATCTTATTTTTGTATTTCACTTACCAAAAAAATGATAAAGCAAGCTGTGGTGTACTCTTAATCCATTCCCACTTTCTTACTTCTTCTTTCTACCAAGGTCGTATCGCGCCAGACACCATCCAATTTCCCAATTCGCTCTCTCTACCCACTTCCCGGAAGCCGTATTGTTGATGTAATCTGAGACAGGGCTTAACGCAGCCCATCCAGCAATATCCTCCGCTAATCACGCTACAACACGACATTCTTGTAGATGACTTTTATCCCACTCATCCCATGATGGAGAATTTTTTTGAAAAGTTGCATTTCCAGTAGCAATCCCTTCAAGATAAATTTCTCTAACCTGATCCCAATCTTTCAGTCGCAATTTATCAATCACGATTGAATGTTCCATATTGGCCACACTTTCCCACTAGTTTTCAACTTTTATATTGATGCTTATTCAGCACACGGACGACACCTTTATTTTTCATTATAATGGTTAGGAGGATCAGACCAATGGCCGCACCCGCTAGCGAGCTGAAGATAAACATCGGAATAAAGCCAAAAAGGGTGGCCTGCTTGCCAAGCAGCAACGTGGCAATTGGGTAGCTGGCAATTGCGCCCAAAATCCCTGTCCCGATAACTTCCCCCATAAAGGCCATGTAAAGTTTAGTTGTTTTGCTATACAAAACCGCGGCCAGTACCGCGCCGATCATGCTTCCCGGAAAAGCAAAGACGGAACCGGTGCCCATCATGTTCCGGATAAGTGAAATGCCAAATGCCTCTGCAAGCGCATAATAAGGACCAAGAATCACCGCTGATAAAACGTTAATTAAGCTTTGCATTGGGAATAGCTTTGTAACGCCGAGCGGGATATACAACAAGTTGCTCGTCAGCGTTCCTACAGCAATCAGCATTGCGGTTACGGTAAGTTTCTGTGTTTTTCGCATAAAAAATCCCCTCAATCGTAAGCACTGGGGGCAGAAGTTCGCATGAATGGTTTCCATACACTTCCCTACGCTGGTTCGAACCAGATCAGGTTTTAAGGGTAAAAGACATTTCGGGTCTTACTCTCAGCCGGCCGCTTTCCGGATCCCCCAGTGCTATCGTATTTTTGCTTTCATTATACACCAAAATTCAACCTCGTTTAAAAAATTTTGCGAAAAAGGATGATTTTGTTTTCACTTTTGGTTTCGGATTTACTCTTTCCAGATAAATTTGCTCTTTGTCAATTGCATGATCTAGCGCGAGAACAAGCCCAATCTCGGTGTCATGCTCTTTATTGGTCACAATTGTATAGGGGACTTTACATTTTTTTGCAACCTTCACATATTTGGATAAATCGTGGTATGGTAGGTTACCGTTTAATAAGAGGTGTGCAGTCGGATTTTCTTTTAGTAATTGGCCAATTTGCGGATAAACCTCTTGTTCTCTCACCTGGTTTTTCTTCAGTACTGCCAGAATCCTCTCCCTTAAGGTTCCGAGAAATTGCCGCCTTTCTTCCGGCTTTGTTTCCTTTGCACCGTAAATTCCCTGCTGCAAAACTTCCTCCACAGTCGGCTTTTTCAAAAAAATCAACTCCAACGATGTTATTTGCCTATTATTATGTATGATTTTATTTTAAAAATAGTGCTGTTGGGGAGAAATCGTAACCGTTTCGTGAGAATTCGACGTCTTTGAGGAGGAATTCGACGTCTTTTGAGAACAATTCGACGTCTTTGAGAGGGAATTCGACGTCTTTTGAGAACAATTCGACGTCTTTGAGAGGGAATTCGACGTCTTTGTCGAATGGCCCATGCTATAAAGCCATTAAATTTGTTTTTCCGCCTAGCCGGTAATAGGCATGCTCATCCGTTTGGTTTTTCCTAAATATAGGTCAATAATTGCTCTCAAACTGGGGAGAATTACCTCTTTTCTGGTAAAATCCTCTACTCGAGAACGGTATTCCGCCTACAATTGGCTTTTTTCCGCCTACATCGCGAAGAATTCCGCCTTCACGCCAAACTTGGCATTTCATACGAGTTTTAATCAAAAACTATCTAACTATTATGAAAACCTTCCCCGCACAAGTGGGAAGGTTTTGAAAATCGAATTATTTCGCACCGGTAAATTGTGCTTCTTCGGTTGAACCTTTCAAAGCGGTTGTTGAAGACGTTCCGCCTGTAACAATCATGGAAACCTGGTCAAAGTAGCCTGTACCGACTTCGCGCTGATGTCTTGTTGCACTGTAACCGTACTGTTCACTGGCAAATTCGGCTTGCTGCAGCTCGGAATAGGCAGCCATGCCGCGCTCTTTGTAGCCGCGGGCAAGCTCAAACATGCTGTGATTCAAGGCGTGGAAGCCAGCAAGCGTTACAAATTGGAACTTATAGCCCATCTTCCCAAGCTCTTTTTGGAAATTGGCAATCGTCTCTTCATCCAATTTCTTTTTCCAGTTAAACGATGGCGAGCAGTTGTATGCCAGCATTTTTTCAGGATATTTTTCATGGATTGCTTCAGCAAAACGGCGAGCTTCCTCAACATTTGGTTCGGAAGTTTCGCACCAGATTAAGTCGGCATATGGAGCATACGCCAATCCGCGGGCAATTGCTTGTTCAATCCCCGATTTTGTTCGGAAAAATCCTTCTGATGTCCGCTCTCCCGTAATAAACGGAGCATCATACGGATCCACATCACTTGTGATCAAATCCGCAGCATTGGCGTCCGTCCGGGCAACCAATACAGTCGGCGTGCCCATTACATCAGCAGCAAGGCGGGCTGCAATTAAATTCCGGACAGCTGTTTGCGTTGGCAGCAACACTTTACCGCCCAAGTGTCCGCATTTTTTTTCCGAAGAAAGCTGGTCTTCAAAGTGGACACCGGAAGCGCCTGCTTCAATCATCGCTTTCATTAGTTCAAAAACATTCAACTGCCCGCCGAAGCCTGCTTCCGCATCCGCCACAATTGGGGCAAACCAATCAATTGAATGGTCGCCTTCTGAATGGTGAATTTGATCGGCACGCTGCAGCGCCTGGTTGATTCGCTTGACAACATTGGGAACACTGTTAGCAGGATACAAGCTTTGGTCAGGATACATTTGTCCGGCAAGATTGGCATCTGCTGCTACCTGCCAACCGCTTAAGTAAATCGCCTTAAGGCCAGCCTTCACCTGCTGAACAGCCTGATTGCCCGTAAGCGCGCCAAGCGCATTGATAAAATCTTCCTCGTGAAGCAGATTCCAAAGCTTCTCTGACCCTCGTTGGGCAAGCGTATACTCAATATCAATCGAACCGCGCAGCTTAATGACATCCTCTGCCGAATATGGACGAGTGACCCC
>JAKACS010000088.1 GCA_021821235.1 Bacillota bacterium | reverse complement strand
TGTATCGAATTATTTTTCCTTTGGCAGCGCCAGGTGTGTTCACAACTGCAATTATTACCTTTATTGCAGCTTGGAATGAATTTCTCTTAACGATTACACTAAATCCAAATGCCGAATACCAAACAGTTCCTGTTGCGATTTCCTTCCTGCGGACACAGTTTGAGATTCTGTGGGGTCAAGTTTCTGCCGCAACAGCTGTCGTTACGATCCCAACTCTTATTATCGTCTTAATTTTTCAAAGGCAAATTGTTTCAGGACTTACAAGCGGCGGCGTGAAAGAATAAGCAAATTGATTAATATTTAAATGACATTTCAGAAACAAAAGGTTCGTGAAACCAAACTTCCTTAAACGAGGTGAACAACTTGGCTTGGAAAATCAGCTCCTCCAATACAGATTTCGCACAACTGTTAGTTGATGAAAGTTTATTTTTCACTGGTAACGGATACCTTGGGGTGCGTGGGAACTTTGAAGAAGGTCTTCCGCACGAACATAAAACGATTCGCGGCACGTATATTAATGCCTTTCACGATACTGTCAAGATTCCATATGGTGAAAAGCTCTTTGCATTTCCGGATACACAGCAAAAGTTGTTGAATGTAATTAATTCCCAAACAATCGATATTTTCTTTGACGATGAACACTTTAGCATGGCCGAAGGAAAAATCCTTTCGTTTGAACGGCATTTACATCTTGATAAAGGCTTTGCGGAAAGAGTTGTTGAGTGGCGTTCCCCTTCTGGCAAAACAATTAAAATAAACTTTAAACGAATGGTTTCATTTCTGCACAAGGAGGTTTTTATTCAAAAGCTAAAAATCGAATCTCCCGATCAAATAGGGGTCGTGCGAATTATTTCTACTGTCAATGGGGATGTCTCAAATTATGTCGATTCAAGTGATCCAAGAGTTGCATCCGGACATGCAAAACTGTTATTTCCCACAAAAGTTCAACAAATTGACAACACCTCATACGTAGAATGTGAAACAACGAACACAAAATTGCAAACGGCATGTGCAGCATCACATTATACTGATGCTGCACACACAAAAACAGACACGATCACACCTGTTTCGATCACTTCAGAATTTGCTTGTTCATTCAACGGCAAGTTGGAATTTGAGAAGAAAAGCATTTATGTCGACACATTACGGCATGGAGAGAATTTAATAATTTCCGCATTAGACCTGCAGAACAAACTGAGTAAGAAAAATTTTTTGAGTTTATTAGATGATCAAATTGTTTTTTTGGAAAAGTATTGGAGTAAATCTGACATTCTTATTCATGGTGATGAGGCCCTGCAAGAAGGCATTCGCTTTAACCTATTTCATCTTCTTCAATCGACGGGAACAGATTCATTTTCAAACATTGCAGCAAAGGGATTATCTGGCGAAGGGTATGAAGGCCACTTCTTTTGGGACACAGAAATCTATATTTTCCCTGTCTTTTTAATGACACATCCAGAAATTGCTAAGCAGCTCCTCCTCTATCGTTATTCTATTCTAGATCTTGCAAGGGATCGCGCAAAAGAAATGGGGCATCGTCAAGGTGCATTGTTTCCGTGGCGGACAATATCTGGTACTGAATGTTCTTCCTATTTTCCATCCGGATCAGCTCAGTACCATATTAGTGCCGATATTGCCTATAGTTTTATTCAATACTATCTTGTAACTTACGATCAGCAATTTATGGAAAAATTCGGTGCTGAGGTCCTATTTGAAACTGCGCGATTGTGGCTAGATACGGGGCATTTTGATGGTGGAACCTTCAGAATTGACGCTGTTACTGGTCCGGATGAATATACGTGCATTGTCAACAACAACTACTATACAAATGCCATGGCAAAGCATAATTTAGAGTGGGCAGCAAAAATATACGATCTTCTAAATGAAACGAGTCAGGAACAATTTTTATTATTAACAAAAAAAATCGGTTTACAAGCAATGGAAGTTGAAGATTGGAAAAATGCAGCTGAACAGATGTACTTGCCGTTCAATGAAATGTTAACCATCAATCCTCAGGATGATTCCTTTTTACAAAAAGGAGTATGGGATTTTGCTAGCACGCCAAAAAATCATTACCCATTGCTACTCCATTATCATCCATTAACATTATATCGCTATCAAGTTTGCAAACAAGCTGATACTGTGTTAGCCCATTTTTTATTAGAGGATAACGAGACGATCGAAACGATTCGACATTCTTATGAATACTATGAGTCAATTACGACTCATGATTCATCACTATCCACATGCATTTTTAGCATTATGGCTTCAAAATTAGGCTATAAGCAAAAAGCTTATGAATACTTCATCGAAACAGCACGGCTAGATTTGGACAATACTCATAAAAATACTAAAGATGGTCTGCATATGGCAAATATGGGTGGAACTTGGCTAGCTATTGTTTTCGGGTTTGCCGGACTGCGCATCAAGGAGACTGGTCTTTCTTTTTCGCCAATTCTGCCTGAGAAATGGGAAGGTTACAGCTTTTCCATTCAGTACAACGGCCGAGTTATTCAGATTGAAAAAACAAATACGCACACTGCTTTAAAACTCGTAAACGGCGAGGAGTTATCGGTTCAAGTATTTAACCAACGCTATCAGCTGAGCGAAGATATCGTTTTATCAACTTAAAAGCAGACTCCCTTCTAAATCAAGGGAGTCTTTATTTTTCGAATCTGACAACCTTCTCATAAGCGGTATCAAGTCCCATTTTAGTTAGCAATTTCAATGGATCCTAGTAAACCGCACGAATAGCCCATCGAAGAATTCTACCGCACCTCATAGCTATGAGAATATGTTAGAATATAATTTATATTCATAAGGGAGGATTGTATATGAAATTCACCAATTCAGAACAATTACATAAGGAAGCACTGGAACATATTGTTGGCGGTGTCAACAGCCCGTCCCGCTCGTACAAAGCGGTTGGCGGTGGCGCGCCTGTTGTAATGGAACGCGCTAAAGGAGCTTATTTTTGGGATGTCGACGGCAATAAATACATTGATTATTTAGCTGCATACGGTCCGATCATCACCGGTCATGCCCATCCGCATATTGCAAAAGCGATTGCGAAAGCGGCTGAAACTGGCGTGTTGTACGGCACGCCAACGCCGCATGAAATTAAACTCGCAAAAATGCTAAAGGAAGCCATCCCTTCGCTTGAAAAGGTCCGCTTTGTCAATTCGGGAACAGAAGCTGTGATGACAACGATCCGTGTCGCCCGCGCTTATACCGGCCGCGATAAAATTATTAAATTTGCCGGCTGTTATCATGGTCATTCCGATCTCGTCCTCGTTGCTGCCGGTTCTGGACCGTCTACCCTTGGAACGCCCGATTCTGCAGGCGTGCCAAAAAGTATTGCCCAAGAAGTAATCACGGTGCCTTTCAATGATATCGGGCCATTTAAGGAAGCATTGGAAAAATGGGGCGATCAGGTGGCAGCTGTATTAGTTGAGCCAATTGTTGGAAATTTCGGCATCGTCGAGCCGAAACCGGGATTTTTGCAGGCAGTCAATGATCTTACCCATGCTGCCGGCGCGCTTGTCATTTACGATGAAGTGATTACTGCGTTCCGGTTTATGTACGGCGGTGCGCAAGATTTGCTCGGTGTCAAGCCTGATCTAACCGCGATGGGAAAAATTATCGGCGGCGGCCTGCCGATCGGTGCTTATGGCGGCAGCAAACAAATTATGGAAACGGTCGCACCGCTCGGGCCTGCTTACCAAGCCGGAACAATGGCGGGAAATCCCGCGTCAATGCTTTCAGGAATTGCCTGTCTTGAAGTCTTAAAGGAAGACGGGGTTTATGAACATCTTGATCGGCTGGGGGCAATGCTTGAAAATGGACTCCTGGAAGCCGCCGAAAAATACGATGTCCCGATTACCATCAACCGGCTTAAGGGTGCACTGACGGTTTATTTTACAAAGGAAAAAGTCGAGAATTACGAACAAGCGGAAAATACCGATGGCCAGATGTTTGCTGAATTTTTCAAACTTATGCTCAACCAAGGCATCAACCTGGCACCATCAAAGTATGAGGCATGGTTTGTGACGATTGCTCATACAGAGGACGATATTCAAGCAACACTCCGGGCAGTCAGGGATGCATTTTCCTCACTTAAAATCGAATAAATATTCATTTTTTATGCATTAGAGGAATTGAAAAATTCCTCCTTTTTTGGTTTATATTTTTTGAAAACGGTTACAGTAAAATATTCCGGCAAAACAAGCACATTTTTAAAGACGCTTTCATATCCAGCAATTTGTATATTTATTTGATTTCTGAAAATTTATATGATACTATTAACTTATTATTTTTGTTTACTGTTTCCTTTCGCTTTATGCCACCAAACTGCATTATATTCCCAAAAATCATTTTACAATTTTATCGTTTAGGAGGTGAAACGGCTTTAGAGGAATACCCTTTTGAAGCCAATTTTAATGAAAAAAGCCTGGAATCCTTCTTTATTTAAGCATTTCTATAACGACGAGCACGATGCATGTGGAATCGTTGCATGTCTTGAGAAAACAAAAAAACCAACAAGAAAGAATATCTTTGACTGTATAGATGCACTAGTTGGAATGAATCATCGCGCAGGTTTTATTAATGGTGAAGGCGATGGTGTCGGCATTCACATCGATATTCCGCGGACTCTTTGGAAAGAAAAGCTCCGTCAGGCGGGTGCAGATGAAAATCTTGCTGAAAAGGAAGAATTTTTCGTCGGCCATGTTTTCATCAGCCGGAAAGCTGATTGGCGAGCACTGAAAGAGCAGCTGCTGAACAAACTGGCCGCAAACCAATTAACGATTGCTTTCGAATCAGACAAGGTTACTAATTTCAATGCACTTGGACCAATTGCCGCAAGTGAAAACCCGGTTTTCTGGCAATTTGCCGGAACGGCTGCGAAAAGAGGCCAGGAGCTGACAAAGCAACTGTTTGAAGTGCTGATTGATTTTGAAAAAAATGAAGAGATTCATGTAGCTTCTTTAAGCCAAAATCACGTTGTTTACAAAGTCATGGGCGCCGGTGACATTCTCCCGCGCTATTACTTGGACTTGGCGAGTCCGCTCGTTGCGTCAACCATCACGTTAGGCCATAACCGCTATTCGACTAACACGCTGTCAAGCTTTTTCAGGGTACAGCCTTTTGGCGTTCTTGGCCACAATGGCGAAATCAATACGATTGCCAAGCTGCGTGATGAAGCGCGAATGATCGGCATTCCGCTTGTTAACGGCGGCAGCGACTCGCAAGATCTAAGCCGAACAATGGAAACGTTCATCTCCCGGGATGGTTATTCTTTATTCGAAGTAATGGATCTGTTGTTCCCGCCAATCGTCAATGAAATTAAGGCCTATCCCGAGCATCTTCAGGATTTATATACGTATTTAAGAGAAGCATGGGGGCATTTTGCTCAAGGGCCTGCCGGGATTATCTCGCGCTTTGGCGATGAAGCGGTATTCAGTGTCGATGCGCTCGGTCTTCGTCCGCTGTGGATGCTTGAAATTGAAACATCGTACCTCTTCTCTTCAGAGCCTGGAATTATTCCATCAACCGAGTATATCAACGACCCGAAACCTCTTGCTCCCGGGGAAAAAGTCGGTTTAAAATGGAATGGCGAAACGCTTGAAGTTTTCGAGCATGCGAAATACCAGGAAGAAGTGTATAAGCGTTTTTCTGAGCGGCTTCATTTCCTTGGTTCACGTAAACGGCTGCAGCATCCGCCACTAGCCAAAACGATTACGATGAACTATCCAGATAAAATTCACAATGGCCAGTACAAAGCATTTGGCTGGGAACGGGATCATATCCAACTAATCGAGCAAATGGCCGAAAAAGGAGTCGAGCCGATTCGTTCGCTAGGCCATGATGCCCCGCTCGCTGCCTTGAATCCGGAACGGAAAAACATCGCTGATTTTATCAAAGAAAGCGTTGCGGTTGTAACCAACCCAGCGATTGACCGCGACCGTGAAACTGAGCATTTTTCAACGCGGGTCATTATCGGGAAACGTCCATCCTTAATTGCGAAAAAAGAGACCAGTGCCATTCTTGAACTTGTGACACCGCTTTTAATGGAAGGAAAAGTGGGCTATAACTGTTCAGAAACCTTGAATCAGCCAAGCTTTGACCAGGTGGTTCAGTTCTATCAAGACCAGAAATTAACGGCCTTCCTTTCGATTACTTTTAAAAAGGAAGAGAAGCTGGCTGAGGCCTTGAAGCGCTTGGCTAATGAAGCGGTTCAGGCTGTTGCAGACGGAAAAACTCTGCTGATTCTTGATGATGCAAATGCCCACCAGGAAGATGGATATTGGATAGATCCGCACCTAGCAACTTCAGCCATCGACCAGGCGCTGGTAAAAGCAGAACTTCGGCGGGATTGCTCGATTTTGCTCCGTTCAGCTGCGATCCGCTCCCTGCATGATATCATTACCGTTATTGGCCTTGGAGCAGACCTGATCAGCCCTTATTACATGTTTATGACCGTAATGGGTGAAACTGAAAAACCAGTGTTAAATCTGTACGCCGCCTTGACAAAAGGACTTGAAAAGGTTGTTTCGACGATCGGTATTCATGAGTTGCGCGGTTACAGCCGGTTATTCTCATCGATTGGCTTGCACGAGGAAATTGCTTCTATTTTAAATATCGTTAACTTCTTCGGTTCCAATGAGCTTGAGTACGATTTTTCCGCCTTGGAAAAAGATGCGTTTGCCCGTGCAGGAGATTATGACAACGAAAAAGAACGCGTTGGGAAAACATTTCATCTTTTCCCGCGGATTTGGAAAGCCCTCAGTGAAGTGGCTGCAACCGGTGACTATAATGTCTACCGCGACAAAATCACTGAGCAGGAACTGGAAAACCCGACGACCATTCGTCATTTGGCAAGTTTGAAATTGAGCGACAAGCCTTTGTCTCCTGAAGAAGTAAACATTCGCGTCGGCGAACACGATCTGCCATTCGTCATCTCTTCAATGTCTTTTGGATCACAGAATGAAATTGCTTTCCGCGCTTATGCCGAAGGTGCGGATCGTCTGAACATGGTAAGTTTAAACGGTGAAGGCGGAGAAATTAAGGATATGCTTGGCAAGTATCCAAGAACGCGCGGACAGCAAATCGCTTCCGGCCGGTTTGGCGTCAATGCTGAATTATTAAACTCTTCAAATCTGTTGGAGATTAAAATTGGCCAGGGGGCAAAACCTGGTGAAGGTGGTCACCTGCCTGGTTCAAAAGTGACAGCAAAAGTCGCCGAAGCCCGTAACGCAACACTTGGTTCCGATTTGATTTCACCATCAAACAACCATGATATTTATTCAATTGAAGATCTTGCGCAAATGATTCTTGAGTTGAAAACAGCAAACGACCAGGCAAAAATCGCGGTAAAAGTACCGGTTGTACCAAATATCGGTACGATTGCGGTTGGAATTGCCAAAGCTGGTGCTGATATTATCACTCTTAGTGGTTTTGACGGGGGCACAGGTGCAGCAAGAATCCATGCGCTGCAACACGTTGGTCTGCCAGTTGAAATTGGCGTGAAAGCCGCCCACAATGCTTTAGTTGAAAGTGGCCTGCGCGATCAAGTTGAAATATGGGCGGACGGCGGCATGAAGAGTGCCCAAGACGTATTAAAAGTGATGCTGCTTGGTGCCAACCGTATCGGCTTCGGTACATTGTCCATGCTTGCAATCGGTTGTACAACTTGCCGCGGCTGCCACCTGGATACATGCCATGTTGGGATCGCCACGCAAATTGAATCCGAAGCACAAGCAAAAGAACACGGCCTCCGCCGCTTTGTGCCAAGACAGTTTGATCTTGCTGTCCAAGGAATCATGAATCTTTTCACCGCATTTGGACAGGAATTAAAAGCGCTGACTGCCTCTGCCGGAATTAAAAACTTGCAGGATGCCGTCGGACGATCCGATTTGCTTGAACAGGCAAAAGGAAAAAACCAGCTTGATCTTTCCTATTTACTGAAGCCGCTGGAAATGGGTAAAATAGAGCATTTTGAACCATCAAAAGCAGTTGAAGAAGTGAAAATGCAAGTGGCAGTTGGTGCCGAGTACCTTGACGCAAGCGTTGAGCAGCTCCATTCTTCGCGCGAATTTGTCAGTGTTACTTCTGAACAGCGCGTATTGGGAAGCCGTGTTTCCTGCCATCGTGTGCGCGGCCGCCTGGACGGCTCTTACCGCCATCTCCCAACTGTGCGCCTTGATTATAAAGATGGTTCCATCCCTGGAAATGGTTTGGGTGCTTACAACAGTGAAGGAATCAAAATTACGGTTAACGGTGGTGGCCAGGACGGCGTTGGAAAAACGTCATTCGGCGGCAGCATTCGCATCCTGAAATCCAAAGGTAAAGACGGGAAGTATTACAATGGTTCTGTTGGCAAAGGATTTGGCTACGGTGCGCAAAAAGGCTTGCTCGTTGCTCAAGGGAATGCCGACGCGCGTGCAGGAATTCGCCTTTCCGGAGCGGATATCATCATCGGCGGTTTAGTAAAGAAGTCGATCCCGGCAAAAGAAAATGGCAATATCGGTTCGAATGCGAACATTAAAGGCTTTGCCTTTGAATATATGACCAATGGACGCGGTCTTGTCTTAGGAGATCCAGGTCCATGGATTTGTGCCGGTATGACAGGCGGGGTTGTCTACCTTCGCCATCAACCGGAAATGGGACTGACAAAAGAAGCGATCCAACGCCGGATTGCCAAGGGAGCAAAAGTCTTTGTCTCCGATTTAAACGCCAAAGGAAAACAGGATGTACAAGAGCTTTTAAGCCAGTACATCGAACTGTTGCAAAAAGATGGG
This sequence comes from Bacillota bacterium, assembly GCA_021821235.1. Next base: position 481 of record JAKACS010000088.1, on the reverse strand, counting down.
CAACCAGACGAAGTCAACCAGCTTCAAGCCCTTTTGCAAAACCCAGAAGAGCATTTTGTGCAGATTCTTCCTGTTAAAGAGCAAGCAGATCCGTCTGTATCAACTGAATGATGAACGAGTTGAGCCGAGCCGGGCGATTTTCGCCCGGCTCTTTTTGTTGTATCAATAAGCGACTTATAGATTATTATGACCTGTTCATCCTTTCGTGAGGGGTTTGGTGCACGATACGGTGCTTTTTATGACCGTTTTTCCCATTTGTTAGGAGAATTGTGCGTGATTCCATACTTTTATGACTCGTTTTTCCATTTATTAGGTAATCAGTGTGCGATTCCATACTTTTTGCGACTTATTTTACCTTTTGTTAGGAGAACACTGCGCAATTCCATACTTTTCGCGACTTATTTTTCCTTTTGTTAGGAGATCGGTGCACAATTCCATACTTTTCACGACTTGTTTTTCCTTTTATTAGGAGAATACTGCG
>JAKACS010000087.1 GCA_021821235.1 Bacillota bacterium | reverse complement strand
ACTCGGCAATCTTCAACTGATTCATTTTCTCCGCTTCCGCAATTTCAGTTGCCCGCTCGAGTTCGGAACGCTTCGCTTCTTTTGCCGCCTCCGCTTTTTTGATTCGCGTTTCTTTTTCCGCCTCGGCTGTTGCGATATCGGCATCACGGCGGACTTGGGCGATTCGCGGCTTTCCAAGCGAATCCAAATAACCGTTTTTATCCCGAACATCTTTAATCGTAAAGGAAACGATGACTAGCCCCATTTTTGCAAGATCCTGGGAAGCAACCCGCTGTACTTCCTGAGAAAATTTATCACGGTTTTTGTAAATTTCCTCAACCGTCATTGATCCGAGGATTGAGCGCAAATGACCTTCCAGCACTTCTTTCGCTTCATTTTCACGATCTTCCTTTGCCTTGCCTAAAAATTGCTCGGCTGCAGTAGCAATCTCACTGATTGAACTGCCGATTTTAATAATGGCAACACCATCGGCCATGACAGGGACGCCTTGTTCGGTATACACTTCAGGCGTCGTCACTTCCAGTTTGCTTGAAAGCAGACTCAGCGGTTCGGATTGCTGGAATACAGGCAAAATAAAGCTGCCGCCGCCGCGAATAATTTTGATTTTATTCCCCGATTCATCTGTATGAACATTGCGGTTCCCGAGGAAGCTGCCAGTGACGATCAATGCCTCATCCGGACCGGCTGTTTTGTACTTTGTAATGAATACCGCTAATAAGGCAAGCAAAATAAAGACAACTATCCCAATAACGACCCAGATCATACTAAACTCCATCCGTTTCCCTCCTAAAGATAATCTTCTAATTTATGTTGATTTGTTACTTGAAGCACCCCATTTTCAACATGAATGACCAAAATTTTTTCCCCGTTCTGAATTTCTCGGCCATCGAAGCTGATTGCCGATTTTGCGATGCGGCCGCTGATGCTGTCAATTAACACTTCGCCAAACCCGTTTGCCGGGATAGTTGTGATAACCGTGCCGACACGTCCAATCAAATCCGTTTCTTTGTAAACAAGCGATTCTTCGGCAGATGATAACGGTACAAGCACAAATACGTTTAACAATGTGACGACAATGAAGGCAATGATAGCGGAAATGGCCATGATTAGCAAATAATTTAGTGCGGTAAGCCCTTCGAATAAATACCCGCTTGCAGAAAAAATCGTGACAAAGGCGAAAAGCAGAACCGGATTTAAAAAATGCAAGCCGTCCCCCGCACCTTGAAAATGGAAAACATCGGCAAATAAAACATAGAGTATCGTAATTGCACCCGAAATAATCAATCCATACATATAAATCGTTTCCAGCGGAATACTAAATGGCTCCATATAATCAATCCCCATTTTTTTTCGGATAGGACAATCCAAAAAAAACATTATATTCCTTACATTACCTTTTTATATACGATTTACTGAGAAAAAAGATTCAAAAAAAGCAAATGTTTTGAAAAAATGTCGCAGATGGCTGTGTGAGCTGTTGATTTGGACACACTGAAAAACCAGATTCCGCCTTCATGACGGGTAACTCCGGCCAGATTTTCGTTTTCTCACTTATCTGCAAGACAGCCGGCTGTTCGCTCTTTCGTGACCTGTTTTCCCTGTTTTGAGGAGAACGGGGGCGTTCGACAGGCTCTTTCGTTACTTATTTTTCCTTTTGTTAGGAGAATAGCTCGCAATTCGGCTGTTTTCGTGACCGTTTTTCCCCTTTACTGGCATCCGCTGGGCGATAGATAGCTCTATCAACCAAATAATTCCCTTTTACTGGCATCTGCTGGGCGAAAAGTTAACATATAAATTCTGTTAGTATAAGAAAAACGAGGAAGAAACATCTCTCCTCGTTTTTTGGATTACTTCCACCAGCTGTCAAACGGTGTTGCCGGTAACTGGCGTTTATGTTCAGTCGCAATATAGCGTTGTTCAATTTTGTCTGCTGCCTCTTGTGGTACGGATTTCCCTTCAAGATAATCATCAAGTACGTCATAAGTAATACCCAATTCAGTTTCATCCGCTTGTCCAGGTTTTTGGTCCAAAAGGTCTGCTGTCGGCACTTTCAAGTAAATTCGCTCATCGGCACCGAGTTCTTTTAATAAAGCTTTTCCTTGCCGTTTTGTCAAGCCTGACAATGGAAGAATATCGGCTCCCCCGTCGCCAAACTTTGTATAAAAACCGGTTACCGCTTCTGCAGCATGATCTGTTCCAACAACGAACAGACCTTCCATTCCGCCAATGGCATATTGGGCAATCATCCTCATCCGCGCCTTCACATTCCCTTTATGGTAATCGCTGAGCGGCTGATGCTCCACCATCTGATTGTACTCGGTTTCCACCTCATCAACAGCCGCTTTGATATTAAAAACATATTCACGATCCGCATTAATAAATGCAAGGGCACGCATTGCATCTTCTTCGTCGCGCTGGATGCCATATGGGAGGCGGACAGCAATAAACAGTGCCTCTTTTCCTTCTTGGCGCAGTTCTTCAACCGCCAACTGTGCAAGTCTTCCCGCTAATGACGAATCCTGTCCGCCGCTGATTCCGAGAACATAGCCTTTGCCATTCGTTTTTAGCAAGTAATTTTTCAAAAAATCAATTCGCTTCCGGACTTCCTCTTTTGGCTTAATTTCCGGCTGAATATGCAATTCTTCAATAATTTTCTGTTGCAAACTCATCTGCTTTCCTCCTTCTCTTCCTCTCGATGAATTCAATGTACCATATCCCACCTATTTTTCCACACTTATTTTCTTGTTATACTGCAATTCACTAGGGAATGAAACCATGCTGGCGTAAGGATTATTCATATACTAACGCAATAAGGACGGTGTTTTTTAATGGAATGTTCCATTCAGATCGGTCAGTTTACAGTTCACTCCCTTTCCAATAATGCGAATATTAATTTTCAAGCAACCTACCAAAACAGTCATACCGCCAATTCAAAAATTCAAGGCGGCTGCTACAATTTTGGCGATTATGCTTCATTCTCCTGCTGCGAAAAAAATAACTGCTACTGCACTGCGGCTGAAAATACGGAAGCAACCGACTAGCAGCAACTATTTTTTGGAGTTTTGACCCCATTGCTGTATGCTAGTCATGGAGGGATCATGATGGAAGAAAAAACATGCAATGAATCGCGGGTTGTTCGAACAAGCAGAGTATTTCCAACCGATGTAAACAATCATAATACATTATTCGGCGGAAAATTGATGAGTGATGTTGACAATATTGCCTCTATTTCGGCTCAGAGGCATTCGCGAACCGAGTGCGTCACCGCTTCAACGGATTCAGTTGATTTCCTCAGCCCGATTACGCCGGAAGATTCTGTATGCTTTGAATCATATGTGACTTGGACAGGCACATCATCGATGGAAGTTTTTGTTAAAATTACTGCTGAAAATTTAAAAAATGGGGAAAGAAAAATTGCGGCAACTGCTTTTTTAACATTCGTAGCATTAGATGATAATGGCAAACCAACAAAAGTTCCAAAAATCATTCCCGAAACAGAAGAAGAAAAAAAGCTTCATGAAACCGCAGGAGAACGGGCGGAAAAACGGAAACTGCACCGTAAAAGCAGCAAAGAATTGGCCAATTATTTAACAACGAAAAAACCATGGGAGTAAGGAAAGCAACAAACGCCTGTCATGTCGACAGGCGTTTTGCTATGAGTTTTTTATGATCGATCCCATTTGTCAATAATTGCAGCATTTGCGATGCTGCCTATCACATTTAAAGTGGTGCGGAATCCGTCTGTCAACCGATCGACGCCTGCGACAAGCGCAATCCCTTCAAGTGGAAGTCCTGCAGCGGTGAGAACGGTTGTCATCATGATAATTCCTGCTCCCGGCACGCCGGCTGTGCTGAAAGATACGAGTAGAGCACTGATAAAAATCGCAATAATTAAAGACGAAGTGATCGGCACATGAAAAAACTGGGCAACAAACAAGGCGTTAAATCCTTGCAAAATACCAGCACCATCTCTTTTTAAAGCCGTTCCGAATGGCAGGGCAAAGCTTGCGATATCCGGCTTCATCCCATAATTCTTTTCCGCGTTTTCCATTGCCAACGGGAGCGCGGCATTGGAACTGGCTGTTCCAAACGCCAACGACAATGTTGGGAAAAAACTTTTAAAGAAATGGTTCGGTTTTGCCCGAATAACAAATAAAACGACATAATAAAACAAAGTCATTACCAAAATCGCCAATATCAAGCCAAGGACATACCACAATAGCTTCATGACAATATCAAAGCCTTGCGTAGCGATCACCGATGTCATTAAAGCAAAAACTCCAATGGGAGCCAAATGTAATATTAATTCAAGAATCTTTTCGATAATGGCATAAAAGCTTTGAACAACTGCCAAAAACGGCTTCGCCTTTTCTTTCACCAGATTTATCGCGATACCAATTAATATGGCTGATATAATCACCTGCAAAAGATTCGCAGTACTTAACGATTCAAACGGATTTGTCGGCACAATGCCAACAAGCCAGTCAACTAACGATTGCTGTTCTGCTTTAACCGGTGCCTGTCCGCTTCCTGACAGATTGAGACCAACTCCCGGCCGCAATACGACGGCCATCACCATTCCAATTGCCAAAGCAACAATGCTTGTCCCCACATACAAAGGAAGCAGCTTTCCTGTATAATTGCCGATTTTCCCTGTACCTTGCAAACTCGTCAACCCAAGAATTAATGAAGTAAATACAACTGGGACAACGATAAATTGAATGATTCGAATAAATGCCTTGCCAACGGGCGAAAACAGATAATGATCAAGCGGTTTGACCCAATCCGGAAAAACGCCGTTAAGGAGCGCACCTAACAGGATGCCAGCTATGAGGCCAATTAATATCTTTGTTGAAAGTTTCAATTCTGTTATCCTCCTAAATCATAGTATATTTCTTGGTTTACTATACTATAATTTTGCTCATATTGCTACACTTTTACTTCCATTCCTAAGGAATTCCTATGGAATGGTAAATCCCCGCTTTGGGACAGCGGGGATGGTGTTTCGGCTACAGTCATTTGAAAAAGATCTTTTGCGATTTGATGGATATCCAGATTTTTATTGCGCACATTTAACAGGACAGTGATGGAAGTATGATCCTTATAATACACATGGAGCGACTCCCAGCCGCCCAGCACTCCCCTGCTGTAAAAGGCATAACCTAAATTGTACAAACCGAGGCCATAGCCGGAATGAGAGCCTGGCTTCAACATGACTGCCAAACTTTCCTTTGTCAGCAGTTTGCCGCTTGCCAAAGCCTGATCAAATTTGCAAACATCAAGTGCTGTCGCATAAATATCCGCAAAGCCAAACAGCGATTTCGGATTCAACGTCCTCATTGCTAAAAGCCGGTTCATTCTCTTCAAATAGCCAACAGATAGATGGGATGAATCATCTCTCTCCGTCATAAAGCCCGAATCGACCATCTTCGCCGGATCAAAAATATTTTTTTGAATATAATCGTGAAGCGGTTGTCCCGAAATTTTTTCAACAATAAGGCCAAGGATCACATAATTAGCATCATTGTAATCCCACCTGCTCCCAGGGGAAAACTTGACCGGCTTGTTTTCAACCAAACGTACGAACGCTTCAGGGGAATGATTGTTAGTGTGCCAGTGCGGCGGTTGAATTCCTGAAGTGTGGTTAAGCAAATGCACCAACTTGATGTTCCCGCCGTTTGGGAAATGGGGGAAATAGTTTTCCACAGGGTCATAAATAGATAATTTCCCTTTTTCTTGAAGCTGCAAAATGCATACAGCAACAATTGCCTTCGTAATCGAACCAATCGGATGAGTGGTAAGCGGCTGATTTTTCGATTGCTCGGTAAAATTGGCAAAGCCTTCTCCTTCATTAAAAAGGATCGCGTCGTCTTTTACGATCGCCACATTGCCATTAATTCCGTTTGCAATCAAAAACCTGCGGATTTTTTGTCGAACAGCTTGGCCATCAGGTGCTGCTGTTTCTTGTGCAGCCACAGTATTAACAGCCTTTGCTTTGCTGTTGCTGGACAAGAAGGGGACAGTTTGAAAGCCGTTTTGACTGAAAACAATCCAGAAAAGCAAAAGCAGAACCGGCAGCTTTCTCATTTTCACTGAATGATTCACCTTTCTTTTCGGAAACTGAATGTATGAATAGTATGGATCAAGAAGCAAAGGATCATTCTTTTTCCCAAAAGTAGAAAGGTTTTGCTTATTCTTTGCCGGGATTCAACTTTCTGTTCCATGATGGAATGCCGTCTTCCTCATCAAATTCGATCATGACATCCACAACCCCTTTTTCTGCCATAATCCGTTCCTCCAGGCGATCTTTAATATCATCGGCAGCGGCAACAGTTAATTGGGGATCGACTTCGATCTCTAACTCCACATGGAGATCCTCTCCCTCTTTAATTACGGTGATGCCTTGGATATCCTTGACATCCGGATCGTCCATCACCAATGCACCAATTTTGTTTTCCATTTCCTCATCTGCCTGGCCGATAACCCCGGCTGCATTATCCAAAAATACTTTTCCGACCACAAATAACATCATAAGCCCGATAAGAATAGAGGCAATTCCTTCTGCCTGATGAATTGGCGTGTAACGGGAAAGGATGACAGCAATTATGGCAACGAGACCGCCGGTGGTGGCAACTAAATCTTCCATAAATACAAGCTTTGTCGCTGGCTTGGCTTTCCCCAAATAAGTAAAACTCAGCGCAAAAATGCCGAAGCCGGCCTTGTCCATTCCGCTTTCATGAACAATTTCCTTCATCGCTTTAAAAAGAACAAATGATTCAAGCAATGTGGCAGCAGCTAAAACGCCAACCGTTAGCAGAAAACCTTCTGATTTGGTTGGTTTGACAATATGGCTGTATCCCTCTTTAATCGTTTCGAAAGCCATGATGCCAACCACCAATACTGCCCCAAGCAAAACCAAATTTACGAGCCGGCCAAACCCGTTCGGAAAGCGTTCGGTCGGTGCTTTTTTACTTAGAGCAGAGCCAATAAAGACAAATAGCTGGTTTGCCGCATCGCCTAAACTGTGCAATGTTTCCGCGAACATGGCAACATTACCGGTAAAGAAATACGCAATGCCTTTAATAATCGCAATCACCGCATTGACAATTGCAGCCAGCATCGCGGAACGGTTCCCTTTTTTTAACAAACGAAATAACTCCCGCATTTTTGTCTCCTTTCATTCCTTTTTATTCTTCTACCCCCAAAGCCCAAAAAAGATGCAATCCTTCTTCTCTATTTTAACCAAAAGGGATTTTTTGAAAGAAAGGAGACTTGCGCTTATAGAATTTACGCTTTTCTCAATAGTTCAGATAGCTGCTGATCCCGTACCTTTTTGTCTTCCTCAGTGGCAAAATCGTATTTTTTTAGTAAATGAAACACCTTATTTAATTCGGCCTGGGAATGCTCTTGTTCAAAAAAAACTGCAAACAACATTGTGATTTCTGCCGGAAGAAATTCTTGCTGTGACTCGAATTTCGCTTTTACATCTTCTGCTGTATGGTCTAATTTACACTCACCCATTCTGTTGCCTCCTTCCTTTTTCTATTAGCAGGATACCAGATTTTCCATTATTCCATTAAAAATAAACACCCTTCCTCTCAGCGGAACAAGGGCGTTTTATCGCTTACACTTTATCGCGTTCTGTTACTTCCAAGACATCCAATAAGAAAACAAAAATCGGGATGCCAACGATCAGGCCCCAAACGCCAAAGAAGTGTTCGGAAAAAATCAACACGATAAACGTGTAAAAAACAGGCAAGTTTGTTTTGGAAGACATTAAATTCGGATTTAAAATATAGGCCTCAATGGCATGAATGATCAAAACGGCAATGCCAACATAGAGTACTGTCATGATACCGCCAATACTGTAGGCGATAATGGTCAGTGGAAAGAGTGAGAGAATTACTCCAGCCACCGGAATCAGCCCCAGCAGGAAGATCATGATCGACAAGCCACCAAGCTGTGGAAATCGCAAAATCCAGAGGGCAATCGTTGTCAAGATCGTATTAACCAGCGCAATGATTAATTGCGCTTCAATCACTTTTCCAAATGTTCTGGCGAATTTCCGTGCAAAAAATTCAATCTCCTCATAGATGGAAGCCACTTTACTTGTCTTAAATTTCCGCGTAAATAGAATCAGCCTTGTTTTTTCCAAAAGGAAGAACAGACTTAATAAGATCGCCAATAAAAGCTGCAGACCGACGCGGCTAATGTCTGTGAAGTATCGAACAACATAGGTAAAGCCCTGCTCCAAATAATTCGAGATTTGCACTTGCTCCACCCGGCTCACAAAATAATTCAATACGACATTATTCTGCTTTGACGTATAAAAGGCTGTCAGCTGTTTAATGAGTTGGGTAATTTCTGTAATAATTATTGGCAAATATTTCACGAGTCCAAAAGACAGCAGCCCGACAATCAATGTGTAAAGGATTACAACGATCAACTTCCGATTCAAGCGGACATGCGCCTCAACAGATTGAACGAGCCGGTCCATCAAAAAGGCGAAAATAAACGTCAGTAGAATCAAATTCAACATGTCTTTCAGCAAATACAGGACGAACGAAATTAATGCAAAAATGAAAATCCTTTTAAAGCCGCTGCTATGCAATAGTTTATTGATCATATACAACCTCATTTACAAATGAATTAGACCCCATTCATTATTATACAAAAGTGCTGAAGGGGTTTCCATAACTACTTCCCCTTTTGTGAACGACTATTCTTGAATTGTTTATAAATCGTTTCAACTTTCTTCATACTTCCTTCATATCTTTTGGTTAGGATAGGATTGTAGGTTGAAAACCTAACTACCTAACCCCCTTTTATATACATTTTTCTCCAGCCGGCAGCTTTTCATGCCGGTCTTTTTTTTGACTTAGCGTAAATCTCCATGTTAAAAAGACGACTAAGGAAAATTCATCAGTCGCCTTTTACCTATCTTATTGCCTGGATAACCGTTCAATCACTGTCTCAACAGTAAAAATTCGTTTATTTAATGCTGAAGTCTGATTATCTACATATTCTGTAATTTCATCGGTATAATTGCCAATGTTCTTAATAATGTTTTTTTGTAATTGTTCTTGCCCTGCTTTAATCTCAGTCAAGTTAAATTCGATCCTGTCTAAGCGTCTTTCCGTACCGTCGAAGCGCTTGTCCATTCCGTCCAGCCGTTGTTCCATCCCGTCGAAGCGCTTGTCCATTCCGTCCAGCCGTTGTTCCATCCCGTCGAAGCGCTTGTCCATTCCGTCTAACCGTTGTTCCATCCCGTCGAAGCGCTTGTCCATTCCGTCTAACCTT
>JAKACS010000086.1 GCA_021821235.1 Bacillota bacterium | reverse complement strand
TCAAATCCTCCATTTTTCCTTCGGACCACCGCTCAAGGGGATCGGGATAAAGATAGGTTACATACCCGACGATCGTCTGCCGGTCACGGGCAATTAGAATTCTTCCTTCTTCAAGCTCAGCAATGCCAATTAATGCTTTGTGCTGTTGAGCAGCAGGACGAAATGCAGTCAAGTCTTCATGAAATTCGTAGCCAGCCAATTCTAGAGGGGTGATTGGCCCCTCGATAATAATGGTTCCATTGGACGTTTTTAATTCTTTGGCATTGTAGGTTTTTTTGTGCTTCATTTCTTCACCGCCTAAAAATCGCGTAATTACTTTCTATTATACATAAATTCTTTCTGTTAAAAGCGTTTTCACTTATTTTTTAGGTGGAATTGTAAAAGATTTATGACATTTCTGAAAGAAAGTTTTCGTAAGAAATGATCGGTAGATAATTTTAAAAATTGAGAATATATTCTATTTATACTATAATAATATCAAACACGAACAAAGGGGGAGTATCAATGAAAGTGGAAGCCTTACCAGTATTGCAAGGGGAGCATAATTTAGTAAACTACGAAGAGACGTACGAACAATTTGATTGGAAAGATGCGGAAAAAGAATTTTCCTGGCATGAAACAGGTCTTGTCAATTTGGCCTATGAAGCGATTGACCGCCATGCTGAAAATTTCCGCAAAAATAAAATCGCTTTATACTATCGCGATGGCTCACGCAACGAGAAATACACGTTCAAAGAAATGAAAGAGCTTTCAAACCGAGCAGGGAATGTGTTGAAAACATATGGAGATGTGGAAAAAGGGGACCGCGTCTTCATCTTTATGCCACGTTCACCAGAACTTTATTTCACGGTATTGGGGGCAATTAAGCTTGGAGCTATTGTCGGGCCTTTATTCGAAGCATTCATGGAAGGAGCCGTTAAAGACAGACTGCAAGACAGCGAGGCAAAGGTGCTCGTAACTACATCAGAATTACTTGAACGCATTCCCGTTGCTGAACTTCCGTCGTTAAAGACCATCTTTGTTGTGGGGAAAAATGTGCAAGAGAATGAGCAGATGGTTGACTTTTTGAACAAATTTGCAACGGCGAGCAAGGAGTTGGAAATTGAATGGGTCGATCGCAATGATGGGCTGATTTTACACTATACATCCGGTTCAACAGGAAAGCCAAAAGGCGTTTTGCATGTACATAATGCGATGATTCAGCATTATCAAACAGCAAAATGGGTGCTTGATTTAAAAGAAGAAGATGTTTATTGGTGCACAGCTGATCCTGGATGGGTGACAGGAACATCATACGGAATTTTCGGCCCATGGTTGACAGGCACATCAAATGTGATTGTCGGCGGACGCTTCAGTCCGGATATTTGGTATAAAATGATTGAAGATTTCGGCGTCACCGTCTGGTACAGCGCGCCGACTGCCTTTCGGATGCTGATGGGTGCCGGGGATGAGGTTGTCAAAAAATACGATTTAAGCTGTTTGCGCCATATTTTGAGCGTTGGCGAGCCTCTCAATCCTGAAGTGGTCAAGTGGGGGATGAAAGTCTTTAACTTGAGAATTCACGACACATGGTGGATGACGGAAACAGGCGCCCAATTAATTTGCAACTACCCGTGCATGACGATTAAACCTGGATCAATGGGCAAGCCTCTCCCGGGGATTGAAGCAGCTATTGTCGATGATCAAGGAAATGAGTTGCCGCCATATCGGATGGGCAATTTGGCCATTAACAAAGGCTGGCCGTCAATGATGTACACGATTTGGAACAATAAAGAAAAATATGAGTCCTATTTTATGCCGGGTGGCTGGTATGTATCGGGCGATTCAGCTTATATGGATGAAGACGGCTATTTCTGGTTTCAAGGTCGGATTGATGATGTGATCATGACTTCTGGTGAGCGGGTAGGCCCGTTTGAGGTAGAAAGCAAGCTCGTCGAACATCCAGCAGTTGCCGAAGCTGGTGTAATTGGAAAGCCGGATCCGGTTCGCGGTGAAATCATTAAAGCGTTTGTCGCCTTAAGGGATGGCTACGAGCCTTCTGATGAGCTGAAAGAAGACATCAGACAGTTTGTGAAAAAGGGCTTAGCTGCCCATGCTGCTCCAAGGGAAATTGACTTCCGTGATAAGCTTCCGAAAACTCGAAGCGGGAAAATTATGAGAAGGGTATTAAAAGCATGGGAACTAGACCTGCCGACTGGCGATTTGTCGACAATGGAAGATTAAATTGGGGAAAAACAAAAAGACCGTTGCCGGTCTTTTTGTTTTGTGCATTTATACCGCAAATAGGACTAACAAATAGTGAAAGTGGAGAAAAATCCCACCGTTTGAAGTTCTTTTTACGGAGCGATGCCGATTTGAACGATATTCGATGGTGCTGATTCATTGCCGGAAATATCGACTGCTGTCACATAGTAGTCTCCTTCTGCAGCAGGATACGAGAGCACGGATCCGCTTTTAATGCTGGCGATTTTCGCCGGTACGATCCCTGTTCGGTACACCCGATAGCCGATAATATCAGGTTCGGCAGCTACAGACCAAGTGATGGCCGTTCCGGTCGAGGTCAATCTGACGGGGTCGGGAATTTTCCCATTTTCTTTCAGCTCTGCATCAGGAACAAGCACTTTTTCCCATCCGCTACGTTTTGGTATCAGTTGACTGTAATCGTTGAAATCAGATCCAATAAGCCTTTTTATAAAATCAAGATTGAGGATGACCCCCTGTTGTGCAAAATCTTCTGGAGTAGAGCTGTTCGCTACGTATTTTTTACCGCTTATTTCGACATATTTTCCATTGATTAAACTGTCATCTATCTTTGTTGGTGCAAACTTCACGTTAAAATAGTCGCTTCTGACCAGGCCGGCACTTGAGCAGGCTTCTGAAGGAAGCAGTCCGGATACAGCACAATAGGATTTTTTTATGATTCCATCCGGTATTTTAAACTGCTCTTTCGGTGCGATCACAGCCGGCTTGACTGCATAGGCGGAGTTGATCAGCGCTGCCCAAAGATTATTATTTCGCTGGCTGTATGTTAATTTGCCAGGTGCTTGCAATGATTTTGGCGTATCGTAGCCTGTCCAAATCCCAAAGGTCACGTTTGGATTTGTGGCAACAAACCAAGAGTCAATATAGTCTGTCCCTGTACCCGTTTTTCCGGCCCAGTCACTTTGAAAGTTTAATTTGGAATTAATTCCAGCTGCTGTGCCTTTTTTGACAACATCCCGCATCATATCAAGGGTTAAAAAAGCCGTTTGCGGACTGAAAACATCAACTGGTTTCACCTTATGCTGGTAAACGACATTTCCTTGTTTATCAACAATTTTATCGATTAAATAGGCATCGACAAATTTTCCGCCGTTGGCAAATGTCGTAAAGGCGTTTGTATTTTCTTCAACAGTAACTCCGTTTTTGATTGAGCCGATCCCTGCTGCCAGATTGGTAAAATCATCTTTCGCAAGGGAGGTGAAACCCATTTTCTCCAAGTATTTTGCCGGAGATTGATCGATAATTTCTTTGTACAGCTTGACTGCCGGGACATTGTATGATTTTGTTAATGCATACCTTGCCGAAACCAACCCGCTGTATCGTTTATCATAATTATGTGGCCAAGGGCTGTTCGGAGTTCCTGGGTTCAGTTTTAAAGCAACATCAGGAAGGACGGATCCCGGAGAGGCTTTGCCGAGTTCAAAGGCCGGAGCATAGACGAGCAGCGGCTTCATCGTTGAGCCATTTTGCCTAATCGAGCTTGTTGCATGATTTAATTGCTGCCGGTTGTACTCTCTGCCGCCGACAAAACTGAGAATTTTCCCCGTTTTATTTTCAATCAGCATGGCTCCCACTTCGACAGGCTCCATGATCGTCTTATTCTCGCCTGTTTCCGGATCCTTTACCGTCTGCGGTTTATCAGGCCCGTACGATTTGTACTGATCTTTCGCCTGCTGCATTGCATCATAAATCTTTTGATCGATTGTTGTATGAATTTCGTACCCTTTTTGCCGCAAATCCCGATTGGCGAACGCCAAGTATTTGCTCTGCAAATTTTTATCTGTCATAAGCGTTTTTTCCGAAATGCCGTCTTTTTGTGCCAGCACAGTGGCAAGAGCTTGGATTGCCCGTTTCTCAATTTCGAATGTCAGCCATGGATATTTTTCAACCGGATTGTCGATTGGTTTTGCAAAATCTTTTGTAATATCGTATGCCGCTGCTTCAGCATATTGCTTTTGATTGATGTAACCGCTATCATACATTCTTTTTAATACGGTTTTCATTCGATCAATCCCAGGCTTAAGATTGTTCTTTACTTTCCCATCCCGTGTAAATGGTGTGTAACCGAATGGGCTTTGCGGCAGTCCTGCGATAAATGCCGCTTCGGGTAAAGTAAGCTCTTTTGCATTTTTGCCAAAAATCCCTTTTGCTGCCGCTTGTACGCCGGCAATGTTTCTGCCCGAGGCATTTCTTCCAAAGGTTGATACGTTTAAATACGCTTCGAGAATTTGCTGTTTGCTAAAAAATTTCTCAAGCCGGAGGGCAAGCAGAATTTCATTTGCTTTCCGCTGAAAGGACACTTCATTTGATAAAATTTGATTTTTAATTAATTGCTGTGTAAGTGTACTGCCGCCTGATTGGACAGAAGAATTGGTTACCTCTTGTATAACCGCTCTGAAAATTGATTTGGGAACAACCCCATTGTGCTGATAAAAATATTCATCTTCTGTGGCGACAATTGCATGAATCAAATCACCGGACACTTGATCAAGCTTTACTTCTTCCCGTTCAAGGTCAGATCGGAGCTTTCCTAAATAAGCGTTATCGGCAAAATACAAATCAGATGTTTCGGTATAATTATAAATATCTTTTTTCATGCTTTCATAAGAGTGGATCGGTTCATCTTGAACGAGGGAAGCAAAGTATCCAGCGCCGACGCCCGTGGCAAAAGAACCGCCGAGAATAAGGACAATAAGTAAAAGAAGAATAAGATTCCAAGCGACCTGATACGTAATTCGAGCATTTTTCCCTATTTTATTTCTGTCCAGCCGACTTAAAGCCGATCTTGCTTTTTTTACCCATAATTGTATTGTCTCGATTATGCATCACCCCCTAAAATTATCATCATTATAGCATACCCGAAACAGAAAATTTGACATCTTTCTGCATTTTTCTGAAACTTTGCTGTCTTATTTGACAGGGTAGTTACAAATATGATAAACAGTAGTTCTTCTGTCCCTGTTGTTAGAGAGCCGGCGGCTGGTGAAAGCTGGTACAAATAGAAGAACGAATTACGTCCTGGAGCTTTCGCCGTGAATATAAGAGTAGCGGTGAACGGTTATAACCGTTATTTTTTGAAGGTGGAGGAGTTTTCCTCAAGCCGGGTGGTACCGCGCGTTTTTAGCGTCCCTGCATACTGTTGCAGGGGCGTTTTATTTTTGACTGGAGTGTGATGTTGCATGGATTTACTGCAGGATTTAGCATGGAGAGGAATTATTTATCAGCAGACCGATGAGGAAAGCTTAAAGGATTTATTAAGTAAGGAAAAAATTACGCTGTATTGTGGAGCTGACCCGACGGCTGACAGTTTGCATATTGGCCATTTGGTTCCGTTTTTAACGTTGCGAAGATTTCAACTGCATGGTCATCGTCCGATTGTACTTGTCGGCGGGGCAACTGGACTGATTGGCGATCCGAGCGGAAAAAGCGAAGAAAGAAAGCTGCTGACATTGGAGAATGTTCAGCAAAATGTTGAAGGAATTAAAAAACAACTTGCCGCTATTTTTGAGTTTGAAGGCGATAGTCGCGCGATTATGGTGAATAACTATGATTGGGCCGGTTCCATGGATGTCGTAACGTTTTTGCGTGATATCGGCAAACATATCGGTGTCAATTATATGCTAGCGAAAGATACGATTGCATCGCGTTTGGAAACGGGCATTTCGTTTACGGAATTTACCTACACGATTTTACAAGCAATGGATTTTCTGCATTTGTATGAGGATCATGATTGTAAACTTCAGATCGGCGGGAGTGATCAATGGGGTAATATCACATCCGGACTGGAATTGATTCGCAAAATTCACCCAGAAGGTTCAAAAGCGTATGGCTTAACGATTCCGCTTGTTACAAAAGCGGATGGAACGAAATTTGGTAAAACAGAGGGCGGAGCAGTCTGGCTTGATCCTGAAAAAACAACGCCGTACGAATTTTATCAGTTCTGGATCAACACGGCTGATGCCGATGTGGTGAAATACTTGAAGCTGTTTACTTTCCTTTCCCATGAAGAAATTGAACAGTTGGAAAAGAGCGTTCAGGAAGAGCCGCATCTTCGCAAAGCGCAAAAAGCGTTGGCAGAAGAAATGACCCGTCTGATTCATGGAGAGGCAGCTCTGCAACAAGCAATTAAAATTTCAGCAGCCCTGTTCAGCGGTGATGTGAAAGATCTGTCTGCTGTTGAGATTAAACAAGGATTTAAAGATGTGCCTTCTTTTGAAACAAAGGCTGAAACGGATTTAAATCTTGTTGAGCTGTTGGTAGCTGCTAAAATTTCGCCGTCAAAGCGTCAGGCGCGTGAAGATATCAGCAATGGAGCAGTATCGGTAAATGGCGAGCGGGTAAGTGATCCAGCCTATACTTTGAGTGAAAGCGACCGAATTGAAGGACAATTTACAATCATCCGCCGGGGAAAAAAGAAATACTTCCTCATTAAATAGTAGTTAGCATCCGTTTTTTCTAAAATCGGCAAGCATTAGAAAAAGGCGAAGAAGGAATTATCCATCTTCGCCACTTACTGCTAAAATGCGGTTGCTAGCTACAATGCCGCTTTAACTGCCTTGCTCAACCAAACGGCTAACAGGTACGTTTTGTTCTTTGTCAGGATGATCGAGTGGATAAATCCTTGCTGTATTGTCTTCGTTTACATGCTGAATGTAAATGGATTCTCCTTCATACATTACTTTTATTGTATGTGGGGAGTCCACAATCTGTTTTGCCCGATTTTTATCCATTTTCTTTCCTCCTTTTTATTGTCAATCACTAGTATGGCTCCAAACTGTTTCTCTATTCTAGCTTTGATTTTTTAACGATCATTCGCTGATACGAAATCCTTTTATTTTTTTGAAAAGTATGGTATTTTAAATAAAGAACAAAATCACGATTCTATCTTTCTACTAGGGGAGTCCGTAAATGCTCGGACTGAGAAAAGAAGGCACTACATTCTTTGACCCTTTGAACCTGATCTGGATGATACCAGCGTAGGGAAGTAGTAACTAAAGCAATGACTGTTATTTATTGCAGCAAGCTGCTACTTTTTTGATGATAACTCAGGTTCTGTGCAAACAGAGCCTTTTTTGTTTTCATTCAATTCTTTCGTTTTTTGCGAAATGAACGATGCGGTATCTTCCAGATCGATCCAATTAATTTAAGGAGGAAGCTGCATGCAAAAGGAAAAAGAAATGAACATTGATTTGAAATCTCAATTTACGGGAAGTAAGAAGGTGTATGTCCAAGGTTCGAGACCGGATATTCAGGTTCCAATGAGAGAAGTTGCCGTTAGCCGCACGATTACTTCTATTGAGGAAGAAGAAAACGCCCCTGTCCGTATTTATGATACAAGCGGACCTTATACTGACGAAGAGTTTAATATTGACGTTCGGCAGGGACTTCCTGCTTTAAGAAAAAAGTGGATTTTAGAGCGCAGTGATGTTGAAGCCTATCAAGGTCGAGAAATCACAGCAATTGACAACGGATATCTTGAAGGTGACAACCGCGCAAATCTTGAACAATTTCCGCATGTTAATCCGACTCCTTTGCGGGCAAAACCTGGCCGCAATGTGACGCAGATGCATTATGCAAAACAAGGAATTGTTACACCGGAGATGGAGTTTATCGCCATTCGGGAAAATCTGGATCCGGAATTTGTCCGCGATGAGGTTGCCAGAGGCAGGGCGATTATTCCGGCAAACGTCAACCATCCAGAAAGCGAACCAATGATTATCGGCAAAAATTTTCACGTAAAGATCAATGCTAACATCGGAAACTCTGCTGTTACTTCTTCCATTGAAGAAGAGATCGAGAAAATGACTTGGGCAACCCGTTGGGGCGCTGATACAATCATGGATTTATCGACAGGAAAAAATATTCATACTACAAGGGAATGGATTATTCGCAACTCCCCGGTGCCAGTCGGAACGGTTCCTATTTATCAGGCACTTGAAAAAGTCAATGGAATTGCTGAAGATTTAACATGGGAAGTTTATCGCGATACGCTAATCGAGCAAGCTGAGCAAGGGGTTGATTATTTTACGATCCATGCTGGTGTTTTATTACGATACATTCCGTTAACAGCAGCCAGAACAACAGGGATCGTTTCGCGCGGGGGTTCGATTATGGCGCAATGGTGCCTGGCCCATCATAAAGAAAGTTTTCTTTATACTCATTTTGAAGAAATCTGTGAAATTTTAAAGCAATACGATATTTCCGTTTCCCTTGGTGATGGCCTGCGCCCAGGCAGTATTGCAGACGCCAATGATGAAGCGCAATTTGCGGAACTCGAAACATTGGGTGAATTAACAAAAATTGCTTGGAAGCATGATGTGCAAGTGATAATAGAAGGCCCTGGCCATGTGCCGATGCATTTGATTAAAGAAAACGTCGACAAGCAAATGGAAATTTGCCAAGAAGCACCGTTTTATACATTAGGACCATTAACAACCGATATCGCACCAGGCTATGACCATATTACGTCTGCGATTGGGGCGGCGATGATCGGCTGGTTTGGAACGGCAATGCTTTGTTATGTAACACCTAAAGAGCACCTTGGCTTGCCAAATAAAGAGGATGTTCGCGAAGGTGTCATTGCCTATAAAATTGCTGCCCATGCTGCAGACTTGGCGAAAGGTCATCCTGGTGCCCAAATCAGGGACAATGCGTTGTCAAAAGCACGGTTTGAATTTAGATGGAATGATCAATTTAATCTTTCCCTTGATCCTGAACGAGCAAGAGAGTATCATGACGAAACCTTGCCGGCCGAAGGTGCCAAAACAGCGCATTTTTGCTCAATGTGCGGACCAAAGTTTTGTTCAATGCGAATTTCCCACGATATTCGCGGTATGGCTGTCGAAAACTCAATAAATGAAACGGCTGTTCAAGAAGGAATGAAACAAAAAGCAGAGGAGTTTGTTAAGGATGGATCAAGAATCTATCGCTAATAAGCAAGATCTTGAGGTAGAAAAATTAAAGGAAGAAATTGTTGCAGTCAAGACAAAGCTACAGCAATTGCAAGCAGAGCTTGAAAAGATCCAGGCAAACTGCAAGCATGTTTTTATCGAAACACCTGTCATGCGCGTTTGCCAAAAATGCGG
>JAKACS010000085.1 GCA_021821235.1 Bacillota bacterium | reverse complement strand
ATCAGATGGAATGCCTACAAGCTCTTTTAAAAAACCGATTAGTTTCTCTTGCTGGTCATCAATAAATTGAATAATTTGTTGTTTTTCTGAAGATAGTGTTCTTGTATTCATCAAGGTCTCCTATTTAAGTTTTTTGGTGTGTTAACTGAGTAATGGAATCCAGTAAAACGTTAGCTCCTACTTCCATATCTTCTACTGTTGAATATTCTGCAGGATTATGGCTGATTCCTTCTTTACAGCGAATAAACAGCATCCCAATTTTTGTTAAATTCGCCATTACCATTGCATCATGCCCTGCACCACTAACCAATGAAATTGGCTTTATTCCATGAGATTGAATCGCAAATTCAATCGCCGATTTAATTTGTTCATCACAGAGGACTGGTGCCGTTTCCATGACTTTTTGGGCATGAAAAAGTAAGTTCCTTTTCATACAAATATCTTCCGCCGCTCGCAAAATTTCTTCGATAACCCGTTCCTTCCTTTTAACATCAGTATCGCGAATATCCAACGTTGCAGTTATTTCACCAGGGATTACATTGCTTGCCCCTGGACTAACGTTTAATTTTCCCACTGTTGCAACGATAGGAGCATTCTCCAATGCTATTTTCTCAATTGCAAGAATTAATTCTGACGCACCTAATAGAGCATCTTGTCTTAATCGAATTGGAACAGTACCGGCGTGTCCTGCGAATCCCGTTATCTTAAATGAATATCTTGATGCTCCAGCGATACCTGTAACTACCCCTACCGGAAGACTTTGTTCCTCAAGAACAGGACCTTGTTCAATGTGAAGTTCTAGATAAGCGAGAACATCCTTAGAATACCGGGCTAAATCTTTGAAATGGTATGGTTCTAAACCTAACTGATGAAGAACATCACCTAACACCACTCCGTTATCATCGTTCATCTTTAATGTTTCTTCTATAAAGGTTCCCGCAATAGCCTTACTTCCTAAAAAAGTTGTATGGAATCTCACACCTTCTTCATCAGAAAACCCGATAACTTCAATTGGATTTTTTAACCGTTTATTGTTTTCGAATAACACGTTCACCACTTCAATACCGGAAAGTACACCTAAAGCTCCATCGTATTTTCCACCATCAATGACCGTATCCAAATGTGATCCAATTATTATCACAGGTGCATCTTGATCAAGTCCTTCATAGCGGCCGATAAGATTGTTGAGATTGTCGATCTTGACCATCATTCCCGCAGCAATCATCCATTTTCTAACTAATTGCTGGCCTTCTTGAAATTGTTTTGTAAATGCTAAACGTGTAACTCCCTTTGATGGTTTACTAATTTTTCCTAATTCCTCAATCATTTGCAAAAGCCTCTGGGGATTGATTTTTAATTTTTCTTCTCCCAAAGAATATCCCTCCCTAATTGCTCTAGAAAAATAAGTAACAAATATTCTTTTGAATTAAATTCTAAAGTTGTTCAAAAATTGTCCCCTGTTTAAATTTGGAGCCTTTAAAGGTAAACTTCATCAGTAACAGATAGACAATACCTGAAACCACAAAGCCGATAATCCAGGCCAATTCTACTTTTATGAAGGCAGCGCCGGCGCCGCTCAGCATCGCGAGCACCGCAGCTGGATTATATCCGGCAAATGGCCCGTCTTCCCTGTACAGATCGATCACATTTACTTTTTGTTTTCTTAAAATATAGTATTCAATTAATAAGATCGAAACGATCGGACCTAAAAACGCAGAATAAATGAGAATGAATAGTCCCAAACCCTTTGCGGATGAATCCTGCACCAGCACCCATGGGAAAGTTGCTAAGGCAAGAATCCCGGTTACAGAGACAGCAGCTTTGTATTTGAGTTTCGTAAGCAATGTAATAACATAGGTGGGAGGGATAATGTTCGCAACCATGTTTACTGCAATGGCACCAATCACAATAAAGGCGGAAACAAAAAGAGTAATATAAGAGTTATCTACCACGATTGCAAAGGCCTTTACCGGATTGGAAATACCCGTTGCTGAGGCAAGCATTGCGCCGATTGTAAGCGTGAAGCCATAAGCGATCAAAATAGGCGAGAAATACAAAAATCCACGTTTGGAATCGGTAATACCTGTTTTGAGCTCTCTTGAATAATCCGCTGCACTTAAAAAAATAGCCGCATAATTCCCCAAAAACATCATGATAAAGGCAAAGAACGGCAAACCCCATGAACCTTTGGCATGTACCCACTTCTCTGTGATAACCGCGCTATGTGAGGTAAGCAGTACATCAAAAACATAGAGCAGAGCCAACAATATGACAGCTGAAGTGAGCGTTTCAACCCACTTTATCGCATGAAAGCCATAAAGTGAAAGTCCAATTTGCACGAGCTGAAGGATAGCAAAGCAAATAAAAACATTATCAAAGCTCCCTCTCGTCAAAATTTTCACAATTTCATTTAAAGCCGTACTGCCAATCCAGCTTTGAAAGCCGTACCAGACAATTGCGGGAATCCCGCGTAAAAGTGATGAGATGATCGAGCCTTTAATCCCAAAGGACATTCTTAGCTGGACAACATATGGAATTCCCGTTCGATATCCAAACCGATCATTTAAAGCAAAAATGGTTGAAATGATCCCAATTGCGATGATCGCTGCGGCAAAGGTCTGGTAGATGTTAAGTGTGGCGATTCCAGCTGTGACTAAGCTGGCTCCTAGCGTCATATTTCCTAAATTCACACCATCTCCAATCCACATAAGCATATAGGATAGGGAACCAACTATTCTTTCCTTTTCCCTTTTCGGATTGAGCGATTCATCTATACTCGAAGTCTGGTGGATCTGTGTTTCATTTGAAACATAATTTTCCAAATTAATAGACATCGTACCATCTCCTCATGCCATTTATGATTTTACCTTTGTGCATGCATTTGTTTCAGTTTACGGAGTTATTAAATCTGTCTTTTGGTTATATGTAACCATTTTTCCAACCGGTTCACCTACAATGCCTTCACCGATATCAAAAACAAGGTTACCCCGAACAAATGTTTTTGTTACCCGGCAGTTAATTTTTCTGCCAACGTACGGGCTTTGCTTGTGACGATAATAGAGATCTTCTTTTTGAACAATATAGGACTGGTTGGGGTCAAGAAGAATAATATCCGCATCTTTTGAAACGGCAATTTCGCCCTTCATTGGGAAATGAAAGCGCTGAGCAGGATTATAAGCAATCATGCGAACAAAATCCGTCACTGGAAGGTTACGCTTAAGGACTGCTTCATCAAACATGAGGTCAACGTTATTTTGGCAGCCTGATATCCCACCCCATACTTCAAACATATTATTGGATGCACTGTATTTCATTTCAGGTGGACATGGAGAGTGGTCAGACGTTAGCAGATCAATTTTGCCTTCCATTAATTTCTGCCAAAGTTTTGCTTGAGCTGCTTCGTCACGTAGTGGTGGAGAACATTTGGCAAGTGGGCCTATCTCTTCAAATTGAGCAGTTGAAATAGTGAAATAATGTGCGCACGATTCAAGAGTCACATCTTGACCTTCGTTTCGTGCTTTGAAGATTTCCTCGACGGCTTCCGCAGTACTGATGTGGACAAAATGCAGTTTACAGCCGGTTTCTTTCGCAAAAAATAGCGCCCGTTTTACGGCATCACTTTCCGTAAATACCGGACGTGAAGCAACATAATCTGTTGCGGTTACTTTGTCCTGTTTCTCCATTTCCTGTCCCATCCGGTCAGTAATCACCGCATTTTCAGCATGGATCGATAACACAGAACCGAGTTCAGCCAATTTTTTCATTCCCATGTATAATGTGTAGTCATCGACATTTCGGAAATCCCCCGGGATATCTGTACCACATGTTGCCATGAAGCACTTATAGGCCACAACCCCCTCATCCAACAGTTCTTCCAATTGATCAAGATTTCCCGGAACAAGACCACCGTATAAAGCATAATCCACATAGTTTTTTCCTTTTGCTGCATCTCTTTTTAAATGAAACGATTCGCGATTAACGGTTGCCGGAAGCGCGTTTAGCGGCATATCGACATAGCTTGTCGTACCTCCGGCAGCTAATGCCTTCGTACCGGTAACAAATCCTTCCCATTCCGTTCGTCCCGGTTCACAAATGTGTACATGGGTGTCAATCATTCCAGGCATGACATATTGCCCTTTCGCATCCACAATCCGGAAAGTGTCGCTATCAATATTTTCTGCAATGGCAGCGATTTTCCCGTCTTTTACCGCAATATTTACATTTTTAACTTCATCCTTCAAAACAACTTTTCCATTTTTGATAATAAGATCATACTTCATGCGAAATCCTCCATCTCAATTTTGATTGGTAAAACTTCTTACACGAACCTGTTCAAAGCCATCTTATCAATCGTATATGGTAAATTGTTTAGATTTGTAAGATTATCTAACATGTTTTTTAAGTTAATATGATTGAAAACAGGTAGATATGATTGCATCAGAAAAGCCTCCTACAATTTTTTGTAGAAGGCCGAAAAAAGGATATTTTGCAATCAGGAAATTTTCATCATTCTTGTTTGTGTTTGCAACAACAACTCTATGATAGCGATAAAGAACAAAAATAGCTGCTTCGCATCCGATTGCGGAAAGAAATGTATCTCGAATATAAAGATACTCGATATATTCACCATCAGTTAACAATCATTCTAACCTTAAGATAAAGAAGAACCAGATTTATTGAACTTTATAGTAATATATGACATTTTTGTGGAGCCTTTAAATTTTTCCTTTTCAGCTCAGTCTTCGTGATATAATGAGCATAGGTTTTTATGTGAAATAATGAGCAATACTAAAGGAGATCGATAACATGCCACAATATAGCTGGTTGGAAGCGATTGAAGTATCGGATCAAATGTTGGATCAAATGGATACCCGCTTACCGGTCATTTGGATCAGCGCCTTGGATTGCACCGGTTGCAAGGAAGCGTTCACTCGTTCCTTTGAACCATCCACTTTGGACACCATTCTTAATTTTATTTCGCTGGAGTACAGCGAACTCCTTTCGGCAGCAGGCGGATATCAAGTGGAAGAACATAAAGAATCGATCCTAGAAAAATATAAGGGGCAATACGTGCTTGCCGTCGAAGGAGGAATCCCAGGAAGCGACGAATTTCTAATGATTGCCGGAAAATCGGTTAGAGAAGAAATTATCCATGCAGCAAAACATGCAAAAGCGGTCATCGCGTTTGGGAGTTGTTCCGCCTGGGGAGGGATTGCCGCGGCCGGGATTAACCCCACCAATTCAGTAGACATCAGATCGATTATTCCCGAGGATGTTCCTATAGCCCTTGTACCAGGTTGCCCGCCAATTCCAGAAGTTATCATTGGCACCTTACTGCACGTTCACTTTCATGGAGAATTACCAGAGCTGGACAAAAAGCTGCGGCCAAAAATGTTTTACCAAACAACTGTCCATATGACCTGCCACCGCAAACCATTTTTTGATCAAAAATTATTTGCCGAGTCTTACGATGATGAAGGGGCGAGAAAGGGCTATTGTTTATTTAAATTAGGATGCAAAGGGCCAACAGCCTTTAATTCCTGCGAATCACTCGGCTTGGAACGCTGCATTGCCGCTGGGTTTACCTGTATTGGCTGCTCAGAAAAAGGGTTTTGGGATAAAGGAACTTTTGTCGCGAAGAAGAAAAAAGAAAAGGTTGCCCGCTAACCAAAAAACAACACAGCTTAATCCTTCGGTATCGGTGAAAAAGGAGACAACTGTCTCCTTTTATCTTTTTTTCATCGAAATATTTTTCAATTTGCCACCAATATTCCGATAATGAGAAAAAGAGGCGAAATCGTTCCTTAATGATCACGATTCACAATATAATCCAGTAAATGTTTAAGAAAGGGAGTCTTTCGTTGCGCTTTTTGAAGCACTTCTATCCCCTGGCAATAATGTTCCCACATCTTTTTTCTTGCTTCATCAGCCCCGAGGATGGTCACAAAGGTTGATTGGTTGAGTTGAACATCTTTTCCAATGGGTTTCCCAAGCAGGTTTAGATCCCCCTCGGCATCCAATAGGTCATCTTTAATTTGAAAGGCAATGCCAGCATGGTAAGCATACTTTTTTAACGCCTTGATTTCTGCTTCATCCCTTTGTGCAAGAAGAGCAGGCATCATCAGTGAAGCTTCAAAAGCAATTCCGGTTTTATAAAAACAAAGCGCCTCCAATTGCTCAAGATCCAATGGCATCCCCCTGTAATTTAAATCCATTGCTTGACCCATACACATTAATTCTGTTACCTCGTTCGAGTAGTGAATCAAGTTAAGAACCGACTTCGAATCAAACCGGGCAAGTGTTGTCTGCTCCTCAATTGCCTTCTGTGTCAAATATAGCCCTGTTAATTCTGCGATCGCCGGATTATACACTTTATGCAAGGTTGGTCGTCCTCTACGAAGTGGTGCATTATCTTGTGCTGGCGAATCATCAAAGATAAGGGAAGCAGTATGCATGTATTCCAGCGATTTCAAAAGCGGCACAATGGCAAACCGATCTAGCCCGTACTCGTTCACTCCCATAAACCAGGAAATAATCGGCCTTAATCGCTTTCCATCCCCTTCAAGGCAATAATTCGCAGCTACAATGATCGAATCTGCCGCTAAAGAACCATTCTCGATAGCTGAAATGGGTAAAACACGATTAATCTGCTGGCGTACTTCTTTTATCGTTTCCGAAAATTCTTCTCGCTCCTCCCGTTCATTTTTTAATATAGAGATCAGATGATCCCGAAGCAACTTATCAAAGAAATCTACATCATCAGCTTTTTCGGCTATTTTTTGGATAACACGGTTGAAGTCTGGGTTGCCTGCAGCAAACCGTTCCATCACTTCATTGTATGTATTGTTTCCCATTCGTCTTCTAAAGCGTTTAAGACCATTGATAGCACGATCAAGAATAATCTCACAGGTCTTAGGTTCTGAATTGTACACGTGATGGATCAAATGAAAAATAATCGTCCAATATAATTCAAAGGGGTTGATCAAATCTGGGCGCCGGTCATGGTATTTGAAATAGTATGTATAAGGCGTAACCGCACCCGCTTTCATATCCTCAAACATGTCGGCAAAATCATCCGCAAGCTGATTGTAAATTCCATAGAAAAAGGTTCGGTTTTCAAAACCCTCCTCTTTAGGCGCACTAATAACCGAACGGGCAATCAAGCGGGAATAGGCCGATTTTAAAATAATCGGGATATAAATCTCCTCATTAGTATAGTTAGGATTGGCCATTTCTTTGACACGATCCGCTTCCTGTGATTGAAAAAAAACATACGATTGTTCGAAAAATATTGTTTTCGATTCCAGATTGTGATTGGCTTTTATGTATTCAAAGGCTTCCCTTAGTTCCCCATGAATAAAACGAATGAAACTCAAATTATTTCCCGGCCAGTCGCTTAATTCTGGCACAAAACCCGTCACAAGTGCTGTCCGAATTATAGTTGAATATTCTTTTTTTTCTTCTTCTGACAAGATATTCGCATCAAGCAGGTCGTCAATAAATGGGTATGTAAGACCGTAGGAATAACCGAGCCGAATCGCTTTAGTCAGTTTCTCTGTACGTTCTTCAGGTGGTCCCACCTTATCCATCACTGCAAACTGGTGCATTAGCACACCAGCAATAATTTTCAGCAATTTTCGCTGGGCATGCTCATAATCCATTCCTTTTGGAATCTTTGCAGAAACGGTCTTGAGTTTCTCGATTAGCCAGATGATTGTTGATTCGATGCCTTCTATCTCGGCCCAGCGGTACAACTGGGCGATGCCAAAATCTTTCCATTTGTCATCCCGTTCTGTCAAATGCTTTTTTAATCGGTCAATTACACGCTGAACCTTGTCCTTTGTCTCGATGGAATCCAATGTTTGGCCTAAATCCCTTATAAAAATATAGGAAATGCTACGATCCAGATAGTGTTCCAATCTTCCTTTTTGATTAAGCCATTGGATATAATGATGATAATCCTTTGAATCCGGCCCTCTCATCTTGGCAATAAAAAAGGATAACAATGAGTGCCGGTGATTTTGTTTCCAGGATTGCAAATCATCTGTTAAGGCAGAAACATAGTTTTTTTGCAAGACCTGAAATTTAAGTGTCTGAAAATACTGGTCAGCTTTTTTCACAGCGATCCGATAGCATTCTATTGAATTTTTTACAAACTCCTCACCCATACACTGCGTCCCTCAACTCAATTGATTTCGGTTCCAAAGCTAATTTCCATCTATTCTATTAAGTATAATGCAAAAGTACGCTCTTTATGACAAAAACAATATCTACATCTTTTTGTCTAATAAAAAACGCATTGGGTTTCTTCATTGAAATCCAATGCGTTTTTAATCTTTGTAAAATGGGAAACGTGTACTCACTGTTTTTACCAATAAAAACCAAACCATTAATTGTAGCCTGTCTTTGTATCTTGCCGTTTTAGGTAAAAGGAAGCTGTTGCTAAGAACTGCGAAGAAAATTTGAGTAATTTTCCAAAACCGCCAAACGAATCAGCTTCACCTTAATTTCTTTACTTAGAGCAAGCCATTCTGAATTATCGATCCTCATCCTAATCGCCTCCACTAAAAAATTTGTTTGAAACCGACCAAAACAACATGCAATATAAAAACCCTCAATTTCTGATTCCCAATGAATTAATATCTATTCTTTTCCCTTTAAATGGATTTTCTAACATCTTTTTATTAGCCGAATTATTTTAATTTTCTACAGAATTCTACTAATAGTATGGATTTTACACTTTTGGCCTCAATTCTTGAAAAAAGTTATCACTTTTCTCTTATTTTTGGCTTTTTAGTGGTTGTTGAAGTATATACTTTTCCGCTAATATTTGAGTAAACATTATTTTTGGTATATACACGCGGCAGAGGTATCTTATCATAATATCGTTTTAAAAATAATGCAATAGAAAAGGCCATTATCGATGGCAAAATCTGGCCAGTTAGCAAACTTAGAATGAAAAAAAACGTTGCAATAACAACTCCAAAATACCACATCCACTTATTCACTGAATTTTCCTCCTTATATATGATTTTCCATGCTAAAATTTGTTAAATGTTTGCTGTCTTCCGTACGTTGATGTACAATAAAAGAGGGACTCTCCTTGAATTATGAGCCCCTAGTTATTTCGTATTACCGTTGATTTTCTTTAAGCAATACCTTCAGCATTTTCATCTTCAATTTTTTTAGATCTGGCTTTCATTCCTTTATAGTACCAAATGAATAATCCAAGCCAAACGATAGCACCTAAAATTCCAAAAAATTCACCATTTGCCGCATGTGCAAAGATATAGCGAAAATCAGGGTATTCTAGGGTGCTCCAGGAAATCATTTGCCCTTTCGGAACATTAACTGATTTCGTTTCTATGGCTAAGTTT
>JAKACS010000084.1 GCA_021821235.1 Bacillota bacterium | reverse complement strand
GGGCTCCGTAAAATAGTTTTAAATATAGAAAGGATTGTGCACGAATCATGACAAAAAATCCTGATCTTAGCTGGTTATCGGATGTAAAGGTGTTTGCGGTTAACCGGCTTCCGGCTCATTCAGATCATACGTATTATGAGACGTTGGCGGAGGCGAAGAAAGCTGGTTCAATGGCAATGCGATATGAGTTGAATGGAAATTGGAAATTCCATTATGCTGTAAACCCTGCCAATCGTCCGGAGGAATTTTATCAAAGTGATTTTGATTGCTCTTATTGGGGGGACATCACCGTACCTGGGCATATTCAGCTCCAAGGTTATGGGCAGCTGCAGTATGTGAACACCCAATATCCTTGGGATGGACATCATGAGATTCGTCCGCCGGAAATCCCACTGGATGATAATCCGGTTGGAAGCTATGTGAAACACTTTGTATTGCCTGAGCAGATGGAAAATCATCCGGTCTATATCTCCTTTCAAGGGGTCGAATCTTCATTTTATGTATGGTTGAATGGAGAATTTGTCGGCTATAGTGAGGATTCCTTTACCCCTGCTGAATTTGAATTGACCCCATTTATTACCAAGGGGGAAAATAAGCTGGCTGTTGAGGTATACCAGCGAAGTACTGGCAGCTGGCTTGAGGATCAGGACTTCTGGCGCTTCTCCGGAATTTTCCGGGATGTATACCTCTACACCGTCCCGAGAGCACATATTTATGATTTGCATATTCGAGCTGAGCTTGATTCCACTTTTACAAAGGGAACCATTCAAGGAGATTTTCAGCTATTGTTCGCGGCAAACACTGCATCCAAAATTGTTGTGGAGCTTGAGGATCCAACTAGTGATCTTATCGCAGTAAAACAGGCTGAAAGGGATAGCAGCGGCAATTGGACGCTCTCGATGGATGTGGATCAGCCAAAGCTCTGGAGTGCTGAAAAGCCATATTTGTATCGCCTTTATATCCACGTATACGATGAGCATGATCAATTGGCAGAGGTGGTTCCCCAGAAGATCGGTTTTCGACGGTTTGAGATGATGGATAAAATCATGCACCTAAACGGCAAACGCATTGTTTTTAAAGGAGTAAACCGGCATGAGTTCAACTGCCGAAAGGGCCGTGCGATCACCAAAGAAGACATGCTTTGGGATATTCAGACAATGAAACGCCATAATATTAACGCCGTTCGCACGTCTCATTATCCAAATCAAAGCTACTGGTATGAGCTATGTGATGTATACGGTATTTATGTGATCGACGAAATGAACCTTGAAACGCATGGATCATGGCAAAAAATGGGCGCTATTGAACCTTCATGGACTATTCCGGGAAACAAACATGAATGGCAGCATATTGTTATGGACAGAGCCATTTCAATGTTTGAACGGGACAAAAATCATCCGTCCATCTTAATTTGGTCGTGCGGCAATGAGTCATACGGCGGCGAAGTAATCTTAAATGTATCCCGTTATTTCAAATCGGTTGATCCAAGCAGACTAGTACACTATGAGGGCATTTTCCACACACCTGAATACAAAGAAACAAGTGATATGGAAAGCCGCATGTATGCAAAACCGCATGATATTGAAAACTATTTAGCAGATGATCCGAAAAAGCCGTATATCAGTTGCGAGTATATGCATGCAATGGGGAATTCCCTTGGCGGTATGTACAAATATACGGATCTGGAAAAGAAATACCCTATGTACCAAGGCGGCTTTATTTGGGATTTTATCGATCAAGCGATTATCAAAAAGGACCGCTACGGAAAAGAATTTTTGGCCTACGGCGGGGACTTTGGCGACCGTCCGACAGATTACGGCTTTTGTACAAATGGAATTGTTTACGCCGACCGCAAGCTTTCACCAAAAATGCAGGAAGTAAAATTCTTATACCAAACGATCAAACTTGTACCAGATAAAGACGGCGTAACGATTGTAAATGAAAATCTTTTCAGCAATACGGCTGGCTGCAACTTTGAGTATGCTTTGTTTCTTGAAGGCAAGGAGCTTTATCGCCATCAACTTGAGATCAGGGTTGAACCGCAAAGCGAGCATAGACTAGAATTCACTTGGCCAGTGGGCGTATTTAACCAACCAGGTGAATACTGCATTCAAACTGCTTTTAAGGTAAAGGAAAGGTCTAATTGGGCAGAGGCCGGCCATGAGGTTGCCTTTGGGCAATTTGTCTTTGCGGAAGGCAAAAAGATAGAGCTGCCGTCTTATAGTGGAAAATTGCGAGTGGTACAGGGAGATGTCAATATTGGTGTTCACGGCCGAGATTTTTCGATCCTTTTTTCAAAACAAGTGGGCAGTTTGGTTTCGGTCAACTATGCCGGAAGGGAAATGATTGCCCTGCCGCCGGTACCGTTGTTTTGGCGGGCAACGACCGATAATGACCGCGGTTTTGGCCAGAACTTTCACTCCGGTTTATGGTACGCAGCCAGCCTTGCACGTAAATGCGTTGGGGTTGAGGTAAATGAAGGCAAGAACGATCTTACGGTCACGTTTACTTACCATTTTTCGATTCATCGGGAAATGGAGGTCAAAGTAAGCTATACGGTTTATCCTGATGGCAGCATTCAAGTTCACTTCGGCTATCACGGAGCGGAAAACTTGCCGCAGATGCCCATCTTTGCCCTATCCTTTAAGCTTTCGGCTGATTATGACCAATTGGAATGGTATGCTTTGGGGCCGGAGGAAAACTACTCGGATCGTGCTTGCGGTGCCCGGCTTGGAATCTTTAAAAATACAGTTGCCGATCAAGTAGCAGGCTATGTCATGCCGCAGGAATCGGGAAACCATACGGGCGTCCGTACGGTCAGCATCACAAACAAAAAAGGACAAGGAATCAAAATTTCTTCAGGCGAGAAAACAGTGGAATGCACGATTTCTCCTTATACAGCGTTTGAACTGGAACATGCTTCCCATCATTTTGAACTTCCGCCGATTCATTATACAGTCGTGACCGTTGCTGGCCGGCAGATGGGGGTTGGCGGCGATGACAGTTGGGGTGCGCCAGTTCACGATGAACATCTTTTGCTGGCGGATCAGAATATGGAATTTGCGTTTCGGATTCAGAGAGTTTAAGAGAAAGGTTTTTTAAATGAAAACTCGCCGACTGGCGAGTCCCTAAGGACGAAGACAGAGGCGTAGTTGAATTTATCCCGCTCGTTGACGCCACATCCTGTGGCACTCGCCTGACTAGGACTTCCTGTCCGTCGTGCGGTCAGAATTTATGGATATAAATTCTGATTAGCCAAGAAAGAGTCTGATTGCCCCAGGCTCTTTCCTTTTACGTTAATGATAGGTTAGGTGAAGAGAATGCAGATCCATATTAATGAAGAAAAGAAACAATTTCATTTAACGAATGGTCAAATCAGTTATATTTTTCATGTCATGAAAAATGGCCAACTTGGCCATCTCTATTATGGTAAGGCACTAAAGCACCGGGATGATTTCTCCCATTTTCAGCGATATGATGTGCCAACAGCAGCGAGCTGTCACCCATATCGGGATGATCCTGCATTTAGTTTGGAAACCGTTCGACAGGAATATCCGGTATATGGAAGTTCGGATTTTCGCGAACCTGCTCTAAGTGTATCAAGCCCGAATAAAAGCCATATTCCTGCTTTTCAATACTACTCCTGTTGTGTGCTGAAAGGTAAGCCGGTTTTAGAGGGATTACCGGCGACTTATGCCAATGATCCAGACGAAGTCAAAACGCTTCGTGTTGTATTAAAGGATGACTTTCTGAATGCCGAGCTAGAGTTGAGTTATACTTTGCTTAAAAACAAGCCAGTTATCACAAGAAGTGCAAAGGTAAAAAATAATGGCGAAGAGAATTTGATCATTGAAAGAATGATGGCAGCATCCCTTGATCTACCGGATAAGGAATTTATTTTTACGCATCTGGCAGGCACTTGGGCAAGAGAACGGCATGTAAAAGAAAGAGTACTGGAAATGGGGATCCAATCAATTTCCAGTATACGTGGAGCAAGTTCCCATCATCATAATCCCTTTTTAGCGTTAAAGCGTCCTAACGCGACAGAGCATACGGGTGAAGTTTATGGCTTCAACTTCGTGTATAGCAGCAATTTTATCATGCAAGTAGAAGTGGATCATTATGATATGGCAAGGCTTACCATTGGAATTCATCCGTTTGGATTTAAGTGGAATTTAGCCCCGAAGGAATCGTTTCAAACACCGGAAGTGGTGATGGTTTATTCGGATCAAGGACTGAACGGAATGAGTCAGGCTTTCCATCAATTGTACCGGGAAAACTTAATTCCAGATCGTTGGAAGCAGGTGGAACGCCCCATTTTGATTAACAATTGGGAAGCCACTTACTTTGACTTTAATGAAGAAAAGCTCGTAAACATTGCTAAATCAGCAAGTGAGTTAGGAATTGAGTTATTTGTCCTTGATGACGGATGGTTTGGAAAAAGAAATGATGACACATCTTCTCTTGGTGATTGGCATGTGGATCAGCGTAAACTGCCAAATGGTTTAGAAAGTTTAGCAGAAAAGGTAAGGGCAACCGGGATGAAATTTGGTTTATGGTTTGAACCGGAAATGATTAGCCCAAATAGCGATTTATTTCGCGAACATCCAGATTGGGCAGTAGGAATGTTAAACCAGCCAAGTACGTTAGGGCGCAATCAATTTGTACTAGACTTTTCAAGGCCGGAGATTGTCGAATATCTTTATGGCAAAATGTTTTCGATCATTAAGCAGACAGGCCTCTCTTATATTAAATGGGATATGAACCGGAATATAACAGAAGCCTTTTCAGCTAAATTACCTGCATGCAAGCAAGGGGAATTTTTCCATCGTTATATTTTAGGCGTCTATCGCTTATATGAACGATTGACCAATGAATTCCCAGATGTATTATTTGAATCGTGTGCAGGCGGCGGGGGACGCTTTGACCCGGGAATGCTGTACTATGCTCCGCAAGCGTGGGCAAGTGATGATACCGATGCGGTTGAAAGGTTAAAAATTCAATACGGGACATCGTTCGCCTATCCATTATACAGTATGGGTTCGCATGTTTCCGCGGTTCCGAACCATCAAACATTACGGAAGACACCCCTTGCCACTCGTGCCAATACCGCATACTTTGGCACATTTGGTTATGAGTTAGACCCGCTCAAACTGTCAGATGAAGAGCGGCAAGAGATAAAAGAACAGGTTGCTTTTTATAAGAAATACCGAAAACTGATCCGGGATGGCCAGTTTTACCGGTTGGTAAGTCCATTTACCGGGAATGAGACTGCCTGGATGGTGGTTCGTGATGACCGATCTGAAGCAATCGTTGGCTGGTATAAGGTGTTGGCGACACCGAATTCTTCTAAGCACCAAACGTTAAAGCTGGTTGGCTTAGATCAAGAAAAGGTATACCAAGTTAACGGGCTTAAACAAATGTTCTATGGTGATGAGTTAATGCAAGTAGGTCTCCCGCTTCCAACTGAGTTTAATGGTGTCAATGGCAACAATGCGAAACGCGGCGGGGATTTTCAATCGGAAGTTTTCTATTTAACAAGTGTACAGGTTTAATACAACTATATGAGTATAGAAAATGTGGTAAAACAGGAATTTTAATTTTAGATATTGTCATAGTAAACAGACAAAAGACGACGCTCCTTCCCGTTTCTTAGAAGAAGCGTCTTTTTAACTTATCTATCCACTTTCGAAGCTGTAGTGTACAAGCATCCCAATGCTGTTGGTACATTAATAATCCGCTGATTTCGACTTCCTTTATAAAGAAGGGATAAGTCCCGTTCGGAAAGTTCAAACCGCCCATCTACCAAAACATCAATATGCTGAAGCAAAGCAAGATTCTTCGGCTCCTGGATCAGTTCTTCGAATAAATAACCTGTGTAACACCATATGTTTTTTCCGGCCTGCTTTAGGCGTTGGGCAAGAGGGGCAAGCCCCGTGGATTGCAGAAAGGGCTCTCCGCCGCTAAACGTCACATCTGCTAATTCATTCCCAACGACTTCTTGAAAGATTTCTTCCTCCGACATATCGACGCCGTTATCCCGATTCCATGACTGCGGGTTATGGCATCCAAGGCAATGATGAGGACACCCTGCAAAGAAAATAACCGTCCGCAATCCTTCGCCATCAACGATGGAGTCATGAAGAATGTTGAGAACTTGCAACAGCAATCACCGGTTTTCTGTTGGATTGGTTATCGTCAGTGTTGTTTTTACAATTGGTTGAATCGGTTTTGAAACCGCCGTGCTTGACGCGTTCCCGTTCTTCACTTTGTTTGCTTGAATTCCATCTGTTTAAGGAGCCGACTAAATACCCGGTAATCCTTCTTATTCGTTCGATTTTTGCTTCATCGTTATTTCCACAATTTGGACATTTGTTTTCGATAATGCCTTTATAGTGGCACACCATGCATCCGTCCACCGGATGATTGATGCTTCCATAACCAATTCCGTACTTGCGCATGGCACGAACGATCGAATCTAAAGCATCAATATTTTTACTGGCATTTCCATCGAGTTCAATATAGGTGATATGTCCGCCATTTGTCAGTTCGTGAAAAGGAGCTTCAATTTTGATTTTATCAATCGCCTTTATGGGATAGTATACTGGGACATGGAAACTGTTTGTGAAATACTCTCGATCGGTTACCCTTTGAATGACTCCGTGTTTTGCCCTTGTTTGCCGCAGAGCCTTCCCTGCGAACGATTCAGCCGGTGTGGCCACCAAAGAAAAGTTCAACTGATAATATGTGGTTGCGCTATCCGTTTTTTCTCGCAAAAATTGGATGATTTCATATCCGAGTTGCTGTGCCTCTTGACTTTCTCCATGGTGAACTCCGATTAATTGCACTAAAGCTTCTGCCAACCCGACAAAACCGACAGACAGCGTGCCTTGCTTTAATATTTCCCGCAATTTTTGCTGAGGCTCTAATTCTTCTCCATTCCACCAAACACCTTGGCCATATAAAAATTTGAAATGGTTTGCTGTTTTTTCCGCTTGATATAAATACCGTTCATACAGCTGTTTAATACAAAGATTCGTATAATTTTCGAGCTTTTTCCAAAAGCAACCAATCGATTTTGCTTCAATTGCCAGCAGAGGCAAGTTAATCGAGGTAAACGAAAGATTCCCTCTGCCTAACGGCGTTTCTTTTCCATTGATGTTTCCGATTACCCTTGTGCGGCATCCCATTGTACTGATCTCTGATTCTTTCGTGCCATCATAGTATGATAGATTAAATGGAGCATCGATAAATACGTAATTTGGGAAAAGGCGCTTAGCTGTCGTTTCTAAAGAAAGACGGTACAAGTCGTAATTTGGATCACTTTCATTCAAATTGATTCCTTCCTTTATTTTGAAAACGATAATTGGAAAGATTGGGGTTTCACCGTTTCCTAGCCCCTTTTGCGTAGCTAAAAGAATATTTTTTGTAACAAGTTTGCCTTCGATTGATGTATCCGTCCCAAGATTGATTGAAATAAATGGAGTTTGGCCTCCACCTCTTGAGTGCATAGAATTGGAATTGTGGCAAAAAGCTTCACATGCTTGAAAAACCTCCCGATCCGTCCATTGCCAAGCCTTTTCCTCAATCAATGCTGCATCTGCTTCGGCTGCAATTTCACGAACCAATGCTTTTTTCTTTTCAAAAGTCATGCGAACATAAGGCGCTAAATCATAATCAAACGTTGGGATTGATTGTCCACCATGCTGCATATTTTGATTTGCCTGAAAAATAATACTCGTCAAGGCCATCGCACTCACTATGCTTTTCGGCTCCCTCATATGACCGTGCCCTGTATTGAAGCCATTTTTCAAAAGCTTGGCAAGCGGGATTTGGCAGCAAGTTGTTGTACCGCTTGCATAGTAATCAAGATCGTGAATATGAATATACCCGTCCAAAACAGCTTGTTTTACGCCTTCTGAAAGCAGATTTTCCAAAGTATAATGCTTGGCAGAGGCAGACGCAAACAAACTCATCATCCCCATCGGCGATAATCCATCAACATTAGCATTTTCCTGTACTAAATCCCGGTTGCTGTTTTCTAGAATTTGTTTAAATTGTTCATCTAGTGTTAACACAAGATTCACTTCCATTTCTATATTGGGCATGGCATTTTTTCATAAAAAGTTCAACAAACCGTTTGCAGCGATTGAGGTCGATTGTTTGCGGCCTAAGCTCAACTTTTAACGTCACGGTCAAATCGGTATGGACATACAGCATATCCCGAAAGGCATCTACCGCCCCGCAAAAATTTGGATAAAAGCGGTCTCCTGTTCCAACTACACCTGTAATGATTTGTTTTCGATTGACCGATTCAAATGCTTCATAGAGTGGTTCCATTTCAGGCGGGAGCTCCCCATCACCCCACGTATAGGTTCCGACGACGATCGCATCATACTGGCTAAGCTGACCAAGGGGAAAATCTGTGATCCGGTATAGGTCTATAGTTGAAGTTTGTTTTCGAAAAAGCTTGTGCAGGATTCTTACAAGTTCTTCGGTATTCCCTGTTTTCGAAGTGTAGATGAATGAGATTTTCATAGCTCATCAAAACCGTTCGATTGCGATATTTTTGAATACGTCCTTGCTTTTTGTTCAAAGAAATCGGATTTTGTATCATTGATCATTTCATCACTGAACACATGAATCCAGGGCATCGGGTTTTCCCGATCGGGATAGCGGTTTGCGAGTCCAAGCTGGCGCAAGCGTTTATTGGCAAGGTATTCGACGTAATGCTCAAACTCTTTTAGGTCGATTCCTTTTATTTCTTTTAAAATAAAATGGGCCCATTCTTTTTCGAGTTGAACAGCTTGATCGATCGTTTGATAAATATAGTCAATATTTTCAGCTGTGTGTAAGTCAGGGTTTTCGGTTAACAAGATCCGAATGAATTGGGACATAAAATAGGCATGCTGCATTTCATCCCGCTGAATATAACTGATCATCGTGCTGGTTTTTACCATTTTCTGCTGCCGGGCAAGGTTATAGAAAAAGGCAAATCCTGCGTAAAAGTAAATCCCCTCCAAATTAATGGAGTTGATTCCAAGCTTAAGTAAATTGACAGGTGTCGGGTTCTGGCGAAAGCCTTCATAAGCGTCTAAAATCAGCCCATTTCGTTTTTGCACAATTGGATCGTCTTTCGCTTGATTAAAGCGCGCGTTTTGCTCCCCTAAAGGGACAAGAGAACTGAGAATATAAGAATACGATTCATTATGTACGGCTTCTTGTTGTGAAATCACGGCAAAAATTGCTTTAAAGCTGGAATCGGTTACATAGTCCATGACTTGGCTCATTGTCGGTGTTTGCAGACTATCAAGTGAAGCAAGCTGTGTGTTGACACGCAAAAATACATCCTGTTCGACCAAGCTTAGAGAATGCCATTGCTTAATATCATCTTGCATATTGATTTCT